>NZ_JAJWTS010000001.1:50237-270570 GCF_021632165.1 Candidatus Avelusimicrobium fimicolum | reverse complement strand
TAAAATCTCTTCACGCTTTGCAGTAGTAATTATAAATGCTTCGTTGCAGCCTGTTAAAACACCTCTATTAATCTTAATATCCCAATCTCTGAGCGGTGTTCCATATTTTTCTATCTTGGCCCTGATACTCTGCTCAACTGGAGACAAAATTACCCAGGAATTGCTATCAAAAGTATTTTCTAACCATTGTTTCCCCGAGATGTTGATTTGCTTATTATTACCATGTAGCACATGGGCCAAAGTGGGACGCGTATAGGTTCCTATAATTTAGATACATCTTATTTTTTAGGAGAAAACAATGATATACGGTTATATTCGTGTAAGTTCAGATAAACAAACTGTCAAAAATCAGGAATTTGAGATTGGGAAATTCGCAAGAGAGCATAAAATCAAGATAGATTTATGGATTGAAGAAACCATTAGCTCGACAAAAGAGTTAAAAAAGCGAAAATTCGGTAAATTGCTTGAGAAATTACAGCCGGGGGATGTCATCATTACAACAGAATTATCTCGGCTAGGACGCAATTTGATGCAAATTATGGGCATTTTAAACCATTGTATGACTAACCAAGTTAAGATCATCACAACAAAGGAACATTATGAATTGGGGGATAATATCAATGCAAAAGTTCTTGCGTTTGCTTTCGGCCTTTCTGCTGAAATAGAAAGAAATCTGATTTCACAGCGCACGAGAGAAGCGCTAGCCCGAGTCAAAGCAGAAGGAAAAAAATTAGGTCGCCCTATTGGGGCAACTTCTCAGCGAACAAAACTCAAAGGTAAAGAAGCAGAAATAGAAAAGTATTTACAACTTAAAATATCAAAAAATAAAATTGCCAGGATGTTAGGAGTTCACCGGTTAACATTGGCAGATTTTATGCATAAACATAATTTGACTTCGCTCCCGATAGTAAGCAGTAATAGAGATGGGCAAAAGATAGCCCATTAAACTTAACTATCGGGAGTTTTTATGAAGAAAAAAACTGCGACATTAAATGCTGGAAATAAATTAAGCGACAAGTCTCAACAGGTGGGGAACGGAGACAAAAAGGCGCAAGTAGCGATTACTGCTAAACCGACTGGGAATAACCTACAATCCTCCAAACCCATATCTGGCCCCACAGAATTGGCCAAACTGCGAGAAGTGGCCACACAGATTAATCCACTAGCCCAATTAATTTCTAAAAATAAGCAGCGGGCCGAAAAATACAACAATAAGGATCAAAAACTGCGGGATATCCGTATCCCGCTGCCCGGCTCTATATTGGAGAAAAAGTACAAAGGGCATCTTGTTGTGGTCAAAGTGTTGGAACACGGTTTTGAATACAATAATAAATATTTCAAAACCCTGTCCGCCGTGGCGTGTGCCATCACGGGGCAACATTTAAGCGGGTATTATTTCTTCGGCTTATGAGTGACATTATAAAACCGATGAACTGTGCGGTTTATACCCGCAAATCTACCAGTGAGGGATTGGAACAGGATTTCAACTCGCTAGATGCCCAGCGTGAGGCTTGTATGGCATTTATTAAAAGCCAGCGTGGGGAAGGCTGGCAGGCGCTAGAAACCTCTTATGATGACGGTGGCTATACCGGGGCGAATACCGATCGCCCCGGTTTGCAGCGCTTGATAGAGGACATCAAACTGGGCAAGGTAAATTGCGTGGTCGTGTACAAGGTGGATAGATTATCACGCTCTTTGCTGGATTTCTCCCAGTTACTAGAATTTTTTGATAAGCGTGAGGTGTCGTTTGTATCTGTCACGCAGAATTTTAATACCAAAACCTCTATGGGACGGCTAACGCTTAATATCTTGTTATCGTTTGCTCAATTTGAGCGCGAAATTATTAGTGAACGCACGCGGGATAAAATGGCGGCCTCCCGTATGAAAGGAAAGTTTTTAGGTGGAGGAATTCCATTTGGGTACCAGTTAGATGAAAAAGCCCATAAGTTGGTACCACACCCAGAAACCGCCGAAGAAGTACGATTCATTTTTAATAGCGTACTGGAAGAAAAAAGTGTTGTTCCGGTACTTGCGCAACTAGAAAAGCGGGGAATTGTTCTTCGGGAGCGGAAATGCAAAAATGGGCGGGTTTTACCGGCACGCCCTATTTCGCGTGCGCAACTTTATCATATTATTCATAATCCGCTGTATATTGGGAAGGTCCTTTACAAAAAGAAAATTTATGATGGTGAACACGATGGAATTGTGTCCATAGAAACCTTTGAGGCGGTGCAAGAACTGTTAAATAATGGACGAAAAATGTATGAGACGGTACGGAAAGCAACTCCTGGCATCTTGCGTGGTTTATTGTTTTGCGAAGCCTGTGGCAGCCCAATGGTTCCTATTTATGGGAAAAAGAAAAATACGAAACATTTTTATTACATTTGCCGGAAGTGCCGAGAAGAGGGTTATAAGTCCTGTCCCACACGGACGGTACGGCAACGAGAGTTCCATTTGGCGCTTATTGCAGAATTGGATAAAAATGGGGTTCTCAGCCGGGCCCTATTTGAGCAATTATCCGAATACGAGCAAGAAGAAACCCTTAAATCTATTATCTGCCGTATTGGGTACGAATACCAAGAAAGCAAAATTACGGTTGTATTGCGCAGTGGAACCGAATTTTCGTTCTGTGCCAATGTAAAACCGCACTCCGGCCCTTGGAAACGGTCCGAATTGGTGGCCCGAAAAGCGGACAAACAGCCCAAGGTTGATAAAGCATTGTACAAACAGACCTTGGCGCTACAAATCCGCGAATATATGCGCCTAAACGGCCTTAGCCAGGCCGCATGTGCGCGGGCTTTGGGGCTTACGGCGGCTCGGGTTAGCCAACTCTTAAAAGAAAATTAAGTTTTTAGTGTTAAATTTTGCAAAATAGATAGAAAGATAGCAAAAAAGTAGCTGAAAGGGCGAAAAGACGGGATAAGGAAAATCTATCTATTTGATATCGCAGGGGAATTAGGCCTTTTTTACCGACGGCGAAAGAGGGGAAAGCCCTAAATTAGGCATTAAAAAATCCCGCCAAAAGTTAAGCGGGATATAATATGGGGTGGATGACGAGATTTGAACCCGCGACCTCCGGTTCCACAGACCGGCGCTCTAACCAGCTGAGCTACATCCACCATAAATCGGTACTATATTATACCAATTTTCCGGTGCGTGTGCCAAAATTATTCTTTCCGCGTGGCTTTTTCCCTAGAAAAGTTCACCCGTACTAATCTTTCAATTAGCCTTAGCGGGAAAGTGGGAGCGTAGGCAACGCTGACGGCTCCCGCTTACCGCAATTCTCCGGGCTTAATCATTGGGCCGATAAACGGGCCTTGCGCATAAGAAAAGCCCAATGCTTTGATGCGGTCCATATCCGCTTGGCTGGCCACGTCATCTGCCGCCAAAAAGATACCCAACTCTTGGCAGACTTTGCCCAAAGATTGCGCCAGCATATTGCTTTTGCGGTCTGGGGATTTGGTCCACATTTGCCGTCCGATTTTTACTCCGTCTATCGGCATTTCTTTAAATGCGGGCGACACAAGCCCTGTGTAGCGCACGGTTAAATTAAACCCTTTTTGTTTCAGTTCTTCTCCGGCTGTTTTTAAGCGCGCGTTTAAAATGTGGCGCTTCGTTTCCGTCAGTTCTAAATAAAGCCACTTAGTAGCCACCTTCATTTCTTGGGCTTTGGCCGCCAAACGGTCCGCAAAGCCCGGTGCAATTAAATGTTCGTCGGCAATTTTAACCACTAAGGGTATCATCTGTTTGCCTTGTGCTTGCCAGTTGGCGAGTGTATCCAATGCGGAGTCTAATAAGTAACGGTCGTATTGGTAGATAAAGCCGTTCTTTTCAAACACCGGGCGGAAAACTGCTTGTTCCAACGGGTCTTGGCGGCCGGGAATGGGCCAGTCCGCCACCGCTTCGGCCGCGAAAAGGGTGTCATCTTTCAAAGAGCGGATAGGCTCCACAAAAAAACGGAATTCCTTTTTTTCTATGCCTTGACGCATCCGGCTTTCAATAAGGGCCTCTTCGGTGAGTTCCTGGTGCCATCTCTTTTGATAGAAAGCCACAATTTCATCGTAGCGGCCCTTTATGCGTTTTTTGGCTACGCACGCACGGTTGTACATTTCCTGTGCGGATTCGTTTCTATCCTCAATAACATATACCCCAAAGGCCAACATCAGCGCAAAGGTCTTTTTGTCCTCCGTTTGAAAATTGGTAATTTGTTCGGCCAACAGTTCCAAGCGGTTTTTTAATTCCCCTTCGCTTGTATAGTGTAGTAATATAGCAAAGCGGTCTGCATACACGCGGGTGAACAGTTCGTCCGGCTTTAAACTCTCTTGTATCACGCGGGCCAAATGTTTGAGTAAGGTATCGCCTGTTTTAAAGCCGTAACGCTCGTTAAACGATTGGAATTTACCTACATCCATTGCGACCAGTGCGTAAGGTTGATGGGTATTTTCGCGGATAAGTTGCTCCATTTCCGGGCGGATAGCGGCTAAATTTTTGCCTCGGGTAAGCGGGTCAATAAAGGCGGCTACAAATAATTTCCTCCGGGCTTTTTTCTGCTGGAAATAAATATAGCCCCACGCGCACAGGCCGGCGGCTACGACCAGCAAACACAACCCTAAAAGCCACCAGACGAGCACATTGATTTGATGGGTCATTTGTGCGGTAGGAACGACGGACAGCAGATACCAGTCGTTAATATTTAAGGGCTGGTAACTAATGTGCAGTTCGCCTTTTTCGGCAGAGGTATATTTTACGGTGCCACTTTGGCGCTGGTGCATCGGCTCTCGGAGAGATTGGGCTAACTGCCCCCGCGGGTCGTCTGGCAGATTAAAAATGTTTACCACTTGGCTGACGGCGTTCTTGTGTACGGCGCGGGCCACGCTGTCCCCGGTTGCGCGGACAATAGCGGAATAACCTTCTCCGCGGAAACTTTGCGTGTCTAACTCTTTGGCAAATTCTTCTACCGAGCGCGTAGCAAACAAAACGCCGATAATTTTGCCGTTTCTGTGGGCAGGGACGGCTTCTACCAAAATATCTTTTCCGTCTGCCGAATCCGTAATGCGTTCCGAAATGTTGGCTTCGCCCGCGATAGCCTTTTGAAAATGCTTCTCGCCGGAAATATCCAATAATAAGCCGTCGCTTAACATTGCCATACCGTCCGGGCGGACAAAACCCATACGCTTGAAATTATTAATAGCAGATTCGTTTTTCATCAGGCGGTCAATGTGGCTGGCGGTCGGCTTGGAAAGAGATTCAATAGCCGTGGCAATAGAGCGAAGCAAGGTCAAATCGTTGTGGATTTGCGTTTCCACCTCGTCGGTGGTTTGCCGGGCGACTTCTTCCAAGTACATAGTGCGGTTACGCTCTAAGGTGCGTTCAATCTGGTTTACATACAAAAAAATGCCTGTGGATAATACGGCGGTACAGAGCAAAATAATTACGGAAATTTTTTTAAAAGAAAGCGAATCAGTCATTTCAGCCCCCTGTGAAGAAAAAGAGCCGCAATCCGGCGGCTCTTTTTACTTTACCATTTTTCAAGGTGGATTTTTTCCGGGTCAAAGCGGTCAATGTCCGGCTTTTGTTCATCCGGGTAACCCAGTGCAATTACGTTAAGCGGTTTAACATAATCCGGCAGCGCGAACATTTTGGATAATGCGTTCATACGTTCCTCATTGGGATAAACCCCCAGCCATACGCTGCCGATACCCAGTTCGGTGGCGGCCAGTAAAATATTTTGCGTAGCCGCCCCACAATCGGCCATCCAGTAGCCCGGCGCGTGTTCCTTTTTCGTGTTGCCGCATACAATAATGGCACAGGCGGCTTCCTTTAACATTTGCGCATACGGATGAACCGTCGTAATTTTGTGCAGCGTGTTTTTATCTTGCACAACGATAAATTCCCACTCTTGGCAGTTGCGCGCCGTAGGTGCCATCATAGCCGCACGCAAAAGCGTGGTAATATCTCCCTTTTCAATCGGTTTGTCCGTAAAACGGCGGATACTGCGCCGCTTTAAAATACCTTCTATTACGTTCATTTGTTACCCCCTTTTTTAAGCCGCAATACTTTTTCTTTAAAGAAGCGGGCCAAACCCCCGCGTGCGGTTTCGCGGTAGTCCTTGTTCATATCCAGGCCCGTTTGCATCATAGTGGCTAAAACGTCATCATACGAAACGCGGTTGTCCCCGTCAGACATTAGCGCATAGGTGGCGCAGTCCAGCGCGCGGGAAGCAGCCAGTGCGTTGCGCTCTATGCACGGAATTTGCACAAGTCCGTCCACCGGGTCGCAGGTAAGCCCCAAGTGGTGTTCCAAGCCCAT
This sequence comes from Candidatus Avelusimicrobium fimicolum, assembly GCF_021632165.1. Taxonomy (NCBI): domain Bacteria; kingdom Pseudomonadati; phylum Elusimicrobiota; class Elusimicrobia; order Elusimicrobiales; family Elusimicrobiaceae; genus Candidatus Avelusimicrobium; species Candidatus Avelusimicrobium fimicolum. The sequence goes on along the minus strand of NZ_JAJWTS010000001.1, from coordinate 264,261 downwards.
TTCCGCCGCGTATGCAATACGGCGGTTGTCGCCACCTTCTAATTGACAGACGGCTGCTGCTGCCATAGCACACGCTACGCCCACTTCGCCTTGGCAACCTACTTCCGCACCGGAAATAGAGGCATTGGTTTTGGCCATATTGCCAAACAAACTGGCGGTAGCCAGGGCGTGTAAAATAGTGGTGTCTTCAAATTCGTAAATTTCTTGGATTAAACGGCACACCGCAGGCACGACACCGCAGGAACCGCACGTGGGCGCGGTAACTACTACTCCGCCCGCGGCATTTTCTTCCGAGCAAGCCAGCGCATAGGAAAAAAGGTTATTCATCCGGCGCAGGTATTGGGGGGAGTTTTCGGCCTTATACAGATAACGGCGGGCTTTACGTTCCAAATTTAAAGAGCCGGGCAGCACACCGCGCTTTTCCAAACCTCGGTTCATAGTGGTTTGCATTGTTTTCCAAATAGTACCCAGGTATTGCCAAATATCAGCCCCTTCAAACTCCTCCACATATTCCCACAGCAGCATACGTTTGTCCGAGGTGTACTGTAAAATTTCCGCCATTGATTTATGCGGGTAAATATGATTGATTTCCCGCCCGAAGGCTTCGTCGGTGCGGATATCTCCCCCGCCAATACTGTACGCCACTTGCGCGCCCATAATGTGTCCGGCTTTGTCTAGGGCTTCAAAGCGCATTGCATTGGGGTGCTTGGGCAGAAAAGTATCGTATTCCCACTCAATAGTAACAGGTTTTGGATAAAAGGCTTCTTTAATAGCGAAGTCGGTCAAGTGCCCCTTGCCGGTAGCGGCTAAGGAACCGTAAAGTACCGCCCGAAAGGATTCGGCGGTCGGATAAGTGCGGTTGAACGCGTCGGCCGCTTTGCGCGGGCCCATTGTATGGCTGCTGGAAGGGCCCATACCGATTTTGTATAACTCTTTAAGCGATTGCATAGTGCTCCCTAAAATGGGGGATATATAAAAAATGTTATCATAATTTATATGAATATTCTATCTGCTTTATTGGTGGCACTGGGGTTATCTATGGATAATCTGGCTGTTACGATTGCTTCCGGCTGTTCCCACCAAAACAAAATTCCCCTGTCTTATATCGGTAAAGTGAGTGCGCTGTTTGCTGTGGCACATTTTATGATGTTTTCCGTGGGTTGGTTAGGCGGGGCCGGGGTTGACCGCTATATCGGCGCGGTGGACCATTGGATTGCCTTTGGTATTTTGGCCTTTATCGGTGCGCGTATGGTAAAGGAAGCGCAAAATCCGCTGGTAGAAAAAGAGACCGGAGTGTTGCACTCCTTTAAAACCTTGCTTGCTTTGTCGGTGGCAACGAGTTTGGATGCGCTTTTGGTGGGCATTGGACTCGCGTTTACCGGGATGCCTTTTTTGGTAACGGTGCTTACGCTGGCGTCGTGTGTGTTTGTTACCAGTTGGGCGGGGTTTTATTTGGGAGCGTTTTTGGGGTGCAGGTTTGGCAAGGTGATGGAAACCCTTGGCGGACTTGCGTTAATTTTAATTGGCCTTAAATTATTGCTAGAAGGGCTGGGCATTTGGTAAAATGCAGGTATCTCAACCGGGAGGTTCCCTATGGGCATAATTGCCGTGAGTATCATTTTTTTGTGTATTTGTGTGGATAATATGGTGTCTGCCAATATGTCCGCTATGAAGATGTCCCCTGAAAAAAAGAGCGTTTTTTCGGTTAAAATGACGCTGTTCTTTTCCTGTTTTAATGCTTTGTTTTTTGCGCTAGGGTATGGCATAAGTGCGATTTTCTTTCACAAATGGGCGTATTTTGCACATAATTGGGTGGCGTTTGCCTTTGTGCTTTTACTGGGTATTAAGTTTATGTTGGAATCTATTGAAAAATCGCCCAGTTTCAGCAACTTGGACGCAGATGATAACCGCAAAATGATAAAGGTGTCCTCGGTGTTTGCGCTCAATGCCTTTTTGGTGGGCTATGCGGTGGAAACAATGGAAAAGGCCTTTTTCCCGCAAGTGCTAATCTTGTTCGTGCTGACGTTCTTGATGACGCTTATTGGTTTTCACTTGGGCAGCCAGTCTTCTAAAACGATTGCCAGCAAAAAAGTAGAACTGGCCTCCGGCATTGTGCTGATTGTAATGGCGGTGCGGCTGATTATTTTGTAAAGCAATTTTTAGTTGGTTGTGTTCGGACCCCGGTTTATTTTCTACCGGGGCCTGTTTGTTTATAACTACTGCTCACAATAAACCCTGGGCGTAAGCCTGGGGAGTTTCATATAAAAAACCGCGCCCGTAAAGAGCGCGGTTTTTAGTAAAACTAAAAAGGCTTATTTGGCCAGTTGTTTCCAAGAGTTGGCTTCGTCTTTGAGCGCTTTTTTAGCGTCTTTGGCGGCCTTTTTGGCTTCGGCTTTCTTGGCCTCGTTGGCTTCTTTTTGCGCTTTGGATTTGGCCTTGGCGTCGGCTTTGGCTTGTTTTAAAGCGTCCTTTTGAGCCTTGGCTTTCGCTTTGGCATCTTTTTCGGCTTTTTTAGCGTTGGCTTTGGCTGTTTCGGCCTTTGTCTTGGCATCAGATTTAGCCTTGGCCGCTTTGGTTTTGGCATCCGCTTTGGCGGTGGTGGCTTTGGCTTTTAAATCTTTTTCAGCCTTTTTAGCATTGGCTTTGGCATCAGCCTTAGCCTGTTTAGCCTTCGCTTTGGCCTGGGCCTTGGCTTCGGCGGCTTTGGCCTTGCTGTCAGCAGAGTTGTTGGAGGCCTTAGCCGCTTCCAACTTGGCTTTGGCATTGGCTTTTTGGGTTTCCAGATTCTTTCTTAACGTGGTTACCTTAGACATCGTGCATTCGTTAATGCAGGTTACATCCGCAGCGGCGCAACCGCAGTTATCGGTAGCGGCAGAAGCGGCAGTCGGCCACGCGGCGGACAACGTCAACGCGAGCGCGAACAAGATTGTTTTCTTCATTTTGTTTCTCCTTTTGAAATTTAAATATCTTACTTTTTTATTTTACAAAAATTCGTTTTACGCACTCAACGCCCGATTTTTAATTAATTTTTTTTCTTGGCGGAGGATGTAATTTTGATAAAATAATATATATGGAAACGATAGTTGCTTCTACCCCTTGGTGGATAAACGCGCTTTTAGGTATAGTGGTAGCCAATTTATTGGTGTGGCCGCTTGCGTCGCGCTGGGTGGAAAGCCACTTGGAAATCTTTTTGTTGGCAGTGGGCGCCGCGGCGGTAACCATTAGCGGCGGTTGGAGCGTAGATTTTATTTACGAAACCTTGCAATATCCCGTTAATGTGGCGTTTATCGTGCTGGTTGTAAGCGTTATCTTCAATAATTATTCCCGCTATATTTTCCGCGTGCTTTTTGCGTTCTTCCGCAAATTAGAGCCGCAATACAGTTTTGCTCTGTTGGTGTTTTTGCTTGGAATTACGTCTTCTCTCGTTAGCGTAACAGTGGCGGCCTTGGTTTTGGCCGAAGTATTAAAGGTTGTTAATTTGGAGCGTCTCTCCACCGTTCGGATTACCGTTTTTGCCTGCTACGCTATTGGGTTGGGCGCAGTGCTTACGCCGCTTGCCGAACCGTTGGGGCTAATTATTAATAACGCTCTTACCGGGGCGCCGCACTTTGCGGATTTCTTCTTTTTAATGCGTCATTTCTTTGTGTGGATTGCTCCCGCTATTTTGTTAATGTCTGCGGCGGCGGGGTATTCGGCGCGTCACGCGGGTACTACGATGCAAATGCACATCCGCGAGGATAAAGAAACATACGGCTCTATGTTGCGCCGGACGTGGCATATTTATATGTTCGTGGCTGCACTTAATTTAATTAGCGCGGGGTTACGACCCTTGGCCCAAAGTACCATTACACATTTGGGCGGAAAAGTCCTCTTTTTGGCCAATGCGGTGTCTGTGATTATTGATAACGCGACCTTGGCCGCGATTGAAATTGTACCCACTATCTCTATGAACGACCTTATCTATATGGTGATCGGTCTGGCGGCGTTTGGAAGTATGCTGGTTCAGGGGAATTTGCCCAACATTGTGGCGGCTGAAAAGTTGGGCATTAAAAGCCGCGAGTGGGCTTCTGTCGCCGTGCCGACAGGTCTCGTGCTTATGGGTGCTTACTTCATCATTTTGTGGATTGCTTTATAGGCCTGGGCCTATATCAAACAGGGCCTTTTGGCCCTTGTGGCTTGCTTACCTAATTAGTACCCTATATAGAGGGGAAAATATGAAAAAATACTTAATTTTTGTTTTGGCCTGTCTAATGGCTGCGCCTTCTTTCGCGCAAAAAGTTCCGAAAGCACCCAAAATAAAAGGACAAGCGCGTATTATCAAACAGCAAGTCCGCACGCTCGGACAAGCAAATGCGCTTACACAAATTCCGCTTTCTACGCTTGTATTAAATAATGTGCGCAAAGTGCAGGGGAAAGTGATTTTATCAGCCCCCGTGCCGAATATTCCGCAAAGCAGTTTAATTGCCGAGCGGCTAATAGCGCAGACTTTGCCGCCTACGGAGCCGTTCCGTTTGCCGCTTTTATTGATTGACCCGTCGTATGAACAGCGTTTAGCGGTAGCAAAGCAATATAAAACCACCTTGGAGAATTTCCAACAATTTAAAAAGGAAATTAATCCCGTTTTATATTATCAGATGAAACCGTCCGAACGGCGCGTTTTGCCCGCTGTGGAAAAAGCCCGTTGGGTGGATAAAATTTTGGCAATGCACAACCAACTGCGCGCGTTGAATATTTTAGTGGCGCCGCACGACCAACCCTTGGTTCAAGCCAATCTGTATGTGCAGTATGCCATGGAAACAATAGAGCCAAACTTTGTGGGACTGTTAGATTCCGGCTTGCGGGAAAAAAGGACGGACCGCAAATTTAACCAAAAGGAATTTATGATGGAACCGCCGAAAGATGGACGACTTGCCTCCTTGAAAAATTATTTGCCCTATTCGTTGCGTTTGCGCCAGGCCGCAAACAAAATGCCTGCCGGTATTAAAATGGCCGTACTAAACGACCGCGCAAGTGCGTTGGAGGCTATACAAGATAAACATAAAACGGTTTTCTGCCCCAAATGGGAAATTACCGCCTATCACGATACGGAAGCGTTATTAAACGATATTAAATACGGACGTGCGCAATACGACATTATCCTTACGGACTTAATGGTGCCGGGCGGCGGCGGGTATTATTTAACGGCGTCCTTACGCCACCAAGGTTTTGGCGGGGTTATTTTGGCCGCTACGGCTTTTCAACCCGAGGAACGGCTTAGTATTGGGCTTTTTAATAAAGGGTTTGACGGTATGCTTTCTCTGCCGGAAAACTTTGAATTGAATAAAGAGTGGCCGCTGGAAATGATGGAGCATTTTAACAATTATTTCTATTACCGGGATTTAAACGGTTGGAAGCGGTAAGAGAACTTTTTTCAGCAAACGCGGTTAGGTTTCGGCCTGCCGCGTTTTTTGTTTGACAGGTTAAAGAAACCTAGTTATAATGGAAATATCTGTTCTTTTCGTAATACACGAAATTATAAGTTGTCTGCCGTAAACAGGAGCGCTCGCTCCGCCGTTGCTTTAAACGCTTAATTTTTATAAGAGAGGAACGCGTATGACAGACCGTTTCGCACCTGCCGTAAAGATTCTGCAAGACCATCAGTACGATAGTGCCAAGTTAATCCCTATTTTGCAAAAAGTACAAGACGAATATGCTTATCTGCCCGAAGATATTATGCGTTTTGTGGCCAATGAGTTGGATATTTCGCCTGCCAAAGTGTTTGGTGTAGCCACTTTTTTTGCGCACTTTGCCATTACCCCAAAAGGCAAACACATTATCAAAGTGTGCAACGGTACGGCCTGCCACGTTAAGGGTTCGTCCTTTGTTATTAATACGGTCAAAGATAAACTGAAATTAAAAGACGGACAAGACACCACCGCAGACGGAATGTTTACGTTAGAGTGCGTTTCCTGTTTGGGGGCGTGCGGTTTGGCTCCCGTAATGGTAGTGGACGATGTGGTTCACGGTCAAATCACCCCGGCTAAGGCCGTAGAAATTATTGACGAAATTGCCCGCCAGGAGGCCAAAAATGCCGACTAAAAATATTGAACAAATAGCCGAAGAATATAACTCGGCTTACAAAAAAATTACCGGACGCGTGGTTATTTGCGGCGGTACAGGGTGTATTGCCGGCGGTTCTAAAAAAGTGTATCAGGCGTTCCAGGAAGAAATGGAAAAACGCAAAATCGGCTTTTGCTTGCAAATTACCAAAGATTGCCACGAAAACTATTTAAGTTTTTCCGGTTGCCGCGGTTTTTGTGCGCAAGGCCCCTTGGTGAGCGTGGGCGATATTTTTTATACCAAAGTAAAACCGGCGGACGTATCCGAAATCGTGGAAAAAACACTTTTAAAAGGTGAAGTGATTGACCGTTTGTTATATCATAATCCGGCCAATAACCAAAAGGCCAAAACAGTCGCCGATATTCCCTTTTATGCCCAGCAGGAACGTATTTTACTGCACGATTGCGGGCGCATTAATCCCGAAGATATCAACGAATATATTGCGCACGGCGGTTATCAGCAAGCCAAGCGCGCCTATACGGAAATGACAGATGCGGAAGTTTGTAAAGAGATGATTGCTTCCGGCCTGCGCGGCCGCGGCGGGGGCGGTTTTCCTACGGGCAAAAAGTGGGATTTAACTCGTGTGGAACCGGGTCCTAAAAAATACGTCATTTGCAACGCGGACGAGGGCGACCCGGGCGCGTTTATGGACAGAAGTGTAATGGAAGGAAACCCTAACGCGGTTTTGGAAGGGATGATGATAGCCGCACGGGCGATTGGCGCGGACGAGGGATATATTTATGTGCGTATGGAATATCCGTTGGCTATTGAGCGCGTGCGCACCGCTATTAAACAGGCCGAAGCCTTGGGCTTGTTGGGCGAAAATATTTTCGGTTCCGGTAAGAATTTTAAAATTAATGTAATGGAAGGAGCCGGAGCCTTCGTTTGCGGAGAGGAAACCGCCTTGATTGCGTCTGTGGAGGGCAAGCGCGGTATGCCTAAAATTAAGCCGCCTTTCCCCAGCCAATGCGGGTTGTTCGGCAAACCGACGGTTATTAATAACGTGGAAACCTTGGCTACCGTAGCCAAAGTGCTTGAAATGGGGGCAGAAGCCTTCCGCAAAATCGGCACATTGGGCAGCCCGGGTACGAAAACCTTTGCCGTAACGGGGCATATTGCCAATACAGGCTTGGTGGAAGTGCCCATGGGGACCACCTTGCGCCAAGTGATTGATGATGTGGCCGGCGGCACTACTAATGACGACGGTACTGTTAATAAAGCCGCTTTTAAAGCCGCGCAAATCGGCGGGCCGTCTGGCGGATGTTTGACGCGGGAGCATTTGGACCTTCCGTTAGATTTTGATTCCTTAAAATCAGTAGGAGCGATGGTGGGTTCCGGCGGACTTGTGGTAATGAACGACAAAACCTGTATGGTTAATGTGGCCCGCTTTTTCTTGGAATTTACACAGCGCGAATCTTGCGGTAAATGCGTTCCGTGCCGCGAGGGTACCGAGCAAATGCTCACAATGTTAAATGATATTGTGGAAGGGCGCGCCACCTTAAAAACCTTGGAAAACTTGGAAGACTTAGCCAAAGCGGTGCAAAAGGCTTCCCTGTGTGCTTTGGGCAAGACGGCTCCCAATCCGGTGCTTTCCACCCTCAAACATTTTAAAGAGGAATATTTGGCGCACGTGGTGGATAAACGCTGTCCGGCGGGTGTGTGCAAAGCCTTGGCGCGTTTTGAAATTAGAGAGAACAAATGTAAGGGGTGCGGTATGTGTAAACGCGCCTGCCCGGTGCAAGCCATCAGCGGCGAAGTGGGTAAACCCCACCACATTGACCCCAAAAAGTGCATTAAATGCGGTGGTTGTAAATCCACCTGTAAATTCGGCGCGGTTGTAACGGGAGCGTAATATGCAAAAAGAACAATTTGTTACTATTGAAGGCAAAAGAGTCCCTATTGAGGGGGAAAAAAACCTGTTGGAATTAGTGCGTAAGGCTAATTTTAATATTATGACGTTTTGCTACCACCCCGAACTGGCCGCCTACGGCGCGTGCCGCCTGTGTTTGGTAGAGGTAGAAGGGATGGGCATTGTGGCCTCGTGTACGGTAGCCCCCAAAGACGGGATGAAAGTGCGCGTAAACAGCGACGAAATCCGCCATTTGCGCCGCATTAATTTGGAACTACTTTTGTCGTCGGGAAACCACGATTGCACATTATGCAGCAAATCTAATAATTGCAAATTGCAGAAATTGGCCAAGGATATGGACGTAACGGAAATCCGCTTTAAATCTAAAAAGTTGGACAGCCATAAAGATGCCACTTCCGCTGCCTTGGTTCGCGACCACAGTAAGTGTATTTTGTGCGGAAACTGTGTGCGTATTTGTAACGAGGTGCAGGGCATCGGCGCCATTGATTTTGCGTTCCGCGGTTTCCGCTCCAAAATCGCCACGGCTTTTAATAAAGAATTGGGGCAGAGCCACGAGTGCGTTTCCTGCGGACAATGTGCCCGCGTATGCCCGACGGGTGCGTTAATGCCTAATTCTTCGGAAATAGAAGCCGTTTTTAAAGCGATTAATAACCCGCATAAAAAGGTGGCAGTTCATATTGCTCCTGCGGTGCGTGTGGGGCTGGGAGAAATCTTCGGCCTGCCGCAAGGGCAAAATGTGGACGGGAAAATTGCCGCCGCTTTGCGTATGCTGGGGTTTGACTATGTGTATGATACGGCCTTTGCGGCAGATTTAACGATTTTGGAGGAAGCCACCGAATTTTTGGAACGCTTTAAAAAAGGAGTTAATTTACCGCAATTTACCAGTTGTTGCCCGGCGTGGGTAAATTATGTGGAAAAATTTGCGCCTGAGTTTATTCCTAATTTATCTACGGCCCGTTCCCCTATGCAGATGATGGGACCGGTGCTGAAAGCCGATTTTGAGGATAAAGGTGGCAAGCGCGAGGATTTAATTGTGGTTGCCGTAATGCCTTGTTCGGCCAAAAAGTCCGAAGCCAAGCGCGGCGAATTTTATGTGGACAACAATCCCGATACCGATTATGTGGTAACCACGGTGGGATTGGCGCGTATGATTAAAGAGGCGGGTATTGATTTTGTAAACCTGGAAAACGAGTGGTTTGATATGCCTTTTGGTTCCAAAACAGGTGCAGGTGTAATTTTTGGTGCTTCCGGCGGTGTAATGGAAGCCGCTTTGCGTTATGCCTTAGCCGAGTTGGACCCGGCCAATGCGCGCAGCGTTAAGTTTTCAAGCCTGCGCAAAAGCAGTGTGTTTAAAGAAAAGACAGTAGAAGTTGGCGAAGTGAAAATCCGCACTGCCGTAGTGAGCGGTTTAAAAAATGCCCGCAAACTCTTGGACGATATTAAAGCCGGTAAGGACCATTACGATTTTATTGAAGTGATGTCCTGCCAAGGCGGATGTGTGGCGGGGGCGGGCCAGCCGCAGTTTGACGGATGGGCTCCCCGTAAAAAACGTGCCGAAGGCCTGTATCAAGAAGATACAGAACTGGCATACAAGTCGCAGGATAACAGCGGTGTCAATGCATTGTACGGCCGTATTTTGGATAAAGTGGGCGGCCCTCTGGCGCATAAATTGCTTCATACGCACTATCACGACAAGAAAGACCGCACCGGCCAACAAAAATAAACAGAGCCTTATGATATAAAAACACCCGGAACGGAATGACTCCGCTCCGGGTGTTTTACGCCCGCGCGGCAAGTAAGATAGAATATATATATGTTTAACTGGAAAGGATTTATTTGCGGGGTGATTACTTCGGCCACCTTCGGGCTGATTCCGCTGTTTACGCTGCCCCTTTTTACAGACGGACTGAACGTTCCGTCTATTTTGTGTTACCGTTTTTTATTGGCTGCTGTTTTAATGGGTGTTTTTATGGCGGGAACGGGGCGCGCCTTTAAGGTGAACCGCAAGGAGTTTGGTACATTGGCGGGGCTTAGCATTTTGTATATCGGCTCGGCCGTATTTTTGTTTTGGTCGTATCATTATTTGGCAAGCGGCATAGCCACGACAATGATGTTTTTATATCCTGTTTTTGTTGCACTTATTATGATTACGGTGTTTAAGGAGCGCAATTCTATTTGGACGATGCTCGCTATTTTGCTGGCCGTCAGCGGGGTGGCCTTGCTTTCTTGGAACGGCAAAGGCGGCGGGGTGAGTTGGACGGGTATCGCATTGGCGGTTTTGTCCGGCTTATCTTATGGGATATACATTATTGCGGTTAATAAATCGTGTGTCAAGGATATGAGTTCCACTAAACTTACTTTTTATTTATTCGTTTTTACCGGCATTTTTTTAACGCTTGGTACGGTTTTATTAGGAAAGTTCCAGGGGGTCGCTTCGCCGAAAGGCTGGACAAATTTACTGTTGCTTGCCGTTATCCCAACGGTTATTTCCAACATTACCTTGGTGGCGGCTATTAAGGCGATTGGTTCCACCTTTGCTTCCGTTTTGGGTGCTATGGAGCCGGTAACTGCTATGACGGTGGGAGTATGTGTGTTTGGAGAACCGTTTACGCGCACGACGGCTTTGGGGGTGGTGTTGATTATTTTTGCGGTTACTTTGGTGATTATGTCCCCGGCTTTGGAAAAGGGGTATCGTACAGGAAAATTTTTGTATATTACAAAGGTAAAGGGAATTCATCCCAATATTGTGCCGTATCATTAGCAGGTTTTTGCTACAATATAAAAAAATAAAGGAGAAATTATGGGACGTAACGGTTCTATTCATACAATCGTTTTAGTATTGGTAATGCTGATAGGTTTTGGCGCGGCCTTAGGCTGGCCTCAGTACGAAAAACACCGCACGATTGCCGCCGCGCAAAAAGCGTTAGACATTGGTAAATCCCTGGCATTTGCCGAGGCTTCTTATAAAGAGCATTATAAAGCCTATACGCCGGATTTTGAACTGTTGGGCGCAGACCTGCCTTGTCCGGTGGAACGCACGGACGGAAAAACGGAAATGGTATGCAGTGATTATACCTTTTCGCTTGCGGAGGGAAACTTGGTGCGTGTAGCGCATAAAAATTATCCCAAGTGGTTTGATATTAATATAGACCAAGGCTCTATTGATTGTTCGCACGAGGAAGGTTCTTTGGTCGGTCAGCACATATGCGACCGGGTAAATTTGTCAAATTCTAAAAATTAAGGAGAAAATATGAAGAAACTCTTATTAGCCTTTTTGGCTTTGCCGCTATTATTTGCCTGCTCTCCCAGCGTAAAACGTGTGGAGACCAATTTGGTGAAAGATGTTAGCGGCGGGTGGAACGATACGGACGCACAAATGGTAGCGCAGGAAATGATTACCGATTGTTTGCAGGGCGGCTGGTATAACCGCTATTTAACCCGCAAGGGCAAAGAACCTGTGGTGATTGTCGGCACGGTAACAAATAACACAATGGAACATATCAATACGGGTGTGTTCGTGGAGGAAATCCAACGCGCTCTTATTAATTCGGCCAAGGTGGATTTTGTGGCGTCCTCTACGGAGCGGGGCGAAATTCGCACGGAGCGTTTGGAGCAGGATGAATTTGCTTCCGAAGCAACGCGTAAGGCGTTTGGCAAGGAAGTCGGGGCCGATTTTATGTTAAGCGGGGTTTTAAATTCCGTGGTGGATAAGTCCGGCAGTAAAGCCCTGGTTTTTTATCAGGTCAATATGAAACTGATTAACATTGAAACGAACCAAATTGTCTGGAACGGACAAAAGCAGATTAAAAAATACGTTAAACGCAGTAAAGTAACCTGGTAGTTTTTATGAAGAAGGCGCGTGCATTTTGTTTGGGGCTGGTCTTGTTTTGCTCCGCTTGTGCGGCGCCTTCTTTGCGTTTTAAAACAGAAGTAAATCAATTGGTCTCTGCGGGGCAGTTCAAACAGGCGGAGGAGCGAATCCTTTCCAAACAAAATAAGTATTACAAAAAGAAAGATGCCACGCTCTTTTATTTGGACCGCGCTTCCCTTTTGCACGATGCCGGACAGCCCGCCGAAAGCGACGCATTGTTTGCCTCGGCACAAGAATATATAGATGACTTGTATGCTAAAAGCATTACCGGCTCCCTGGGCCGTTTTGTGATTAACGATTTAACTGCTCCGTATTACGCGGCTAATTACGAGCACGCCCTTACTTATTATTACCGCGCCGTAAATTTTTTGGAACAGGGAAACTTGTCTGCCGCCGCAATAGAAATGCGCCGGGCTGTTTTCTTTTTGGATGAGTTGCGCGGCACCAAAAGCACCGGATATAACGACGACCCTTTTATACAATATTTTGCCAGTTTGATTTTTGAATCTGTCGGCCAGCGTTCGGATGCGCGCATTTGCCGCCAAAATGCCCAAAATGCTTATGCGCGTTTGGGGGATAAATTAAAAATCGTAATGCCGGAATTTTCGGTTCCCGCGGATGCCAATTCTTTCGGTGAAGTGATTTTTCTACACTATAACGGCTTGTTGCCTCTTAAAAAAACGCAAACGATTCAGGTGGCTTGGGATAAGGCCTTGGTGATGGCTTCCTCTCCGGCGGAAACTGCGGAACAGGTCGCGCCCGAAGTGCAAAACGCCCTTATGGTGGGACTTTACGGTTCGGCGGTAACACTTTCTTTCCCGGAGTTGGAAAACCAACCCTACCGGGTGGCATCCTCGTGGGTGTTGGCCGGCGGGCAAGTTTATACAACGCAAAAAGCGGCAGATTTTGCCGCACTCGCCAAATTGGATTTAGAAGAAAAAATGCCCGGTATTTTATTCCGTACGGCTACGCGCGCGGTGGTAAAAGAAGTTGCCGCCGTTCAGGCTCGCCAAGCGGCAGCGTCGGCGGCGGATAACAGCGCGGCGGGCGACTTGGCCGGGCTGTTTGTCAGCGCGTTGGGGGCCGCCTTGGAAAAGGCCGATACCCGCCAATGGTTCACCTTGCCAGCCGAGGTGCGTATGACGCGGGTTTTTGTTTTGCCGGGTAATCAAAATATCAGGGTGTTGTTTCGGGACGGAAATGGTAATATAATAGGAGAACATACCTTTGAAAATGTAAATGTGCCACGCGGAGGGCGGGTGTTTTTGCACTACCGTACGGCTTATTAGAGGGAACTATGAAAAAAATGCTTATGATGTGTGCCGCAGCGTTCTTATTAAGTGCGTGCGCGGGTATGAATAAAAACACGGTCAATTATCAAATGTCCAAATATGATTCGGCTAAATACTATGTGGTAGCCGGAGAGGGAATGAGCAAAAACGAGGCCGCACAAAATGCGCTTACCAATATGCAGCGCGAAATGGTGCAGAATGCCCCAGCCGCCGCCGACCAAGGGGTCGTTCCGGATTTAATTGCCAATGCCGACGTGGAAAAAGTGTGGCGGGATGCGGACGTGTCCGCCAAGCATTATTACGCGCTTGCGGTTTTACCGCGTGAAAAAGCACGCAAAGTGCTTATGCCGTTATTGGACCAAACGGATGCTAAACTGGCGGGGTTATCTGCCCAGTTTTCTGCGCCCGCACAACCGCTTGCCGATTTAAAGATAGCCTTTAAAATGCAGCCGCTTATTTCCCGCCGTGCGGCGCTGGATGATATGTACCAGTTTTTAGATGCGGGGCAACAAGCGTATGAGGCAGAAAAATTTTCCGCTTATAAAGATGTTCTTAAAGAAAAAATGGCCGCTGTCTTAGTGGCGGTTGAAGTGGAAGGAGTGGAAAGCGAAGTAATGGTAACTTATGTGGTAGATGCCCTCAACCAAATGGGGTTGGGAGTGGCGGATGCCGCTAACGGGAGTGAAGCGGTGCTCGTTAAAATTATCACAGAGGTTGACGGTTACGACTCCCAAAAAGTTCAAGGGCTTGTGTGGTGTTCCAGCGGGGCTTCGGTCAGTTTGGTGGATGTGGCGCGGGGGGCAACTTTTTCCCGCTTTAACGTACACGAACGGGCGGGCACTTCCCGTGCGGCAGATTCCCAACGCCAGAGTATGCAGAGCGTGGGGGAACAGGCGGCCAGACAGATTACCGCCCGGTTGGAAGCCTACTTAAAAACCAAATAGGAGATAATAATGAAAAAACTGTTAGTATTCGTTTTGTTATGTGCGCCGGTGTTGGCTTTGGCGCAGCAGGCGGCAGCCGATAAACCGGCTGATACCGTCGCCGTGGAGGACCCGGCCGAACGCAATAAAATGCTTTATTCGCTTGGGTTTTTGTTGGGGGATAATTTAAAACGCCAGTTAATCTTGGATAACGAGGACGATTACAAAGCCCTTTCCCAAGGTATGCGCGACAGTCTGCTTAACAAAAAAGCGCAAACGGACTTGGAAAAATACAAACCGCAAATCATTCAAAAATACCAGGATGATGCCAAAGCGATTTCCGCCAAGCGCCAGGCCGCCCAACAGGAATATATGGAAAATTTCCAAAAAGAAAAAGGAGTAAAAACCTTAGATAACGGCACTATGATTAAACTCACCCGCGCGGGCAAGGGTAAAATGCCTAAGGCCGACAGCACCGTAAAGGTACATTATACGGGAACCTTGATTGACGGGACGAAATTTGACAGTTCCCGCGACCGCGGCGAAGCCTTTAAAACCCGCTTAACCGACGTAATTCCTTGCTGGACAAAGGCTGTCCAACAAATGAAACCCGGTGCGCGCGCCAAGGTTGTTTGCCCGGCGGATACGGCTTACGGCAACCGCCCGGTGGGTCAAATTCCGGCCAATTCGGCCTTGGTTTTTGATATTGAACTGCTGGATATGGAATAATGTCCAAGACCAGTTACGCTTTAATAGCGGTTATGGCGGCCGCGCTCCTGTATATGGGCGCGGCCCGCGTTTACCAAGTGTACGAACGCAAGGTGGCCGAGCGGGAAGCGGCGGCCGTTTCAGCATTTTCCTTTCAAAATGTACCTGTGTCCTTGGCGGCGCCGCAAGCCCAGCCTGTTAGTTATCCGGTGGCTTTTGAACCAGTGCCCGAAGATGTGTATTTGGAAGATGCTCCTTTAACCGAGGAACAGCAAATCAAACAGGCACAAGATACCATTGTGTCTATTTTAGATGATTATAAAGATGACCCTAATATCCGCCAATTTAATCGTGCTTTGGCCGAGGCCACACAAGGTAAAGTGGATAATTTAGGCGTGCTCAGCGGGGATAAATTAGCGCAGATTTTACAGGAAAATCCGCAAGTGGGGCAGATTGTATCAGAAAATATGAAGAACCCCGAATTTGCCAAAACGGTTCAGCAAATTTTTACAAATCCCCAATTTATTGAAAGCGTAAAGCAACTGCAAGGGGCAAATTTGCAAAAAAACGTGAAAAAACAGGGGAAAATTTAGTATTCTATAAGGGAATAGGAGGTCTTTGTGCTTAAAATTTTTCTCAAAGCAGCCATTTTGGTTTTTATTATTTTAAGTATTTATTTTATTGTAAATCCCAGTGCGTGCTCTAACTTAATGATGGGGCGCGTAACCAATTCGCCCGATACCGAGCCGCAGATTGCGCTGCCTGCCAGCACCGCTGACCATAGCGAAATGTTTATCCCGTCCGGCGACAAGCCGCTCCGCCAGAGCGCGAGCCAAGAGCAAAAGGTGGAAGGTATTACCGATACCAATTCTTTGGCAACGGATAATGCCGGGGTGGATTATTCCCAAGAGGATATTGACTACGCTATCGCCAGCCGCTATGTGGAACTGGAAAACGAATATGCCCAGGCCAAAAAAACGACTAAGGACACGGCAAAGGAAATTTCCTATCAGGTAATGGACGATTTTGAACTGACTCCCGAAGAGTGGGAAGATTTCTTACAGCGCGCGACCAAGAGCAACTTATTTGATAAGGTCCGCCGCGACGTAGCCGCCGCTAAATAAAAATCTAATTGTTCTATAAAACGCCGCTTCTGTTTGCAGGAACGGCGTTTTTGCGTGCTTCTTAACAACCAAAACATACAGCAACAGCCCCCGGTTTTGGCGGGGGCTGTTAATGGTGTAAAATGCGGGCTAAAACACAACGGTTTTATTGCTTGTATTAATGGGGAAGGCGGCCTGCCAAAAACTCGGCTACCGGGCGCGTATGCTTGATTTTACTTAATACAATTTTAATAGAGGCCGTAATCGGCACAGAAAGGAACGCACCGGGTACGCCCCAAACAAGAGACCAAAAGATAAGGGAAGATACAATCGCCGCCGGGTGCAGGTCCATCCCCTCGCCCAAAAAGCGCGGCTCTAATAAGTTGCCGATGACGAACTCCGTGGCGGACAATAAGCCTACGACCACAAAGAACTGCGGCCCTAAGCCGTATTGCAAAAACAGCACCGGGGTAGGCAATAGCACCGCAATAATAGAGCCTACACTTGGGATGAAATTCAGCAAAAAGACGAACAGCGCAAACAGCGCGGCTAATTTTACTTGAAAGCCAAATAAAATAGCCGCCGCAACAAACCCTGTGGCTAAGGACGCCACCAATTTGACGGATAAATATACGGACACATTGGATAGCATTTCCTTAATAGCCGGGTTGGTAATGGGCGGAGCCTTTTTACTTCCGAGCAGGAAGAACGTCATAAACAAAATAATCAGCGTGGTGTTGGATACCAAACTAAATACTTTACTGCCGAAGTTTTTAAGCCAATTAAAAACAGGCAAATCGCGCAGGTACGTTTCAATAAATTTCTGGTCTAATGTAATACCGTGTTGGTGCAGACGGGAGGTAATATCGGCAATGGTATCAATAAGATTCTGGCGATAGACCTCCGCTCCCTTTAAAAATCCGCCTACGGAATTAACGGTAAACAAAATTACTCCCGCAAAAAAAGCCGCACACAGAACAATAGATACCGTCATCGCGAGCCACGAAGGAAAGGAAAATTTGTGCTTTAAAAACAGTGTGATTTGCGTTAAAATAGTGTAGAGAAAAACCGAAATAACCAGCGGAATTAACAGCGTCTTGGTATAGACCAAAAATGCCGTTACTACACCCGCGGCAATAATTGTCAGGCAAATGGCACTGGCTTTTAAATAGTAGTAAAACGGTTTATCAGAACGCATTTTGCCCCCTGTTTTTTTCTGTTTTTTTGGCTATTTCCCGTGCTAAAAATAAAATTTTCCCTGTCAGGGCTTCCACGTCGCTTTGGCAGGAAGTAAGCAACCATACGTTTAATTTGGCGGCGGTAAAATTTTTGTAATTTTTAGCAAATAAATCATATGCGGTTGTCAGTTCATCACACGCGCGGGAAAGCGTCTTTGCCCGGCTGTTTAAACCCTTGGCGGCTAAGGCCAAGTCAGCGGTCCAATCTCTGTCCTTGCTTTGGCGTGCGGCGGCACGGGCTTGTGTCCAAAAAGGTTCCCGGTCGTCTAATTGTTTGCGAAAAACCAAGCAATAATCATTAAACTGTGTGGCAAAATCTCCGTCTCGCACGTCTATATTTTTGCGCAGTTGCTGTAAAATTTGTTCCAACCGGCGGTTAAATTCGCGCAGGGACTGTGCCGCGGCGGCGATTTCGTCGCGTAAGAGGTCGCATTGGTGCGAAATATTAGTTAATAATTCTTCACAAGTCATAATACCGGGAAATTAATAGTAAAAATAGAGCCGAGTCCTCTGTCAGACACAACGCTGATAGAGCCGTTGTGCAGGTCCAAAATACGTTTAACCATTGGCAGGCCAAGCCCCCAACCGCTTATTTGCCCCGTAAAAAAATCATCTACCTGATAAAACGGTTCAAAAATACGGTTTACGTCTTGCGGGCGGATGCCTGCGCCGTAATCGCGTACGGACAGGGATATGCTGTCGCCGTGGTTGGCACATTGTACCTTAATAATTTTTTCCATTTTGTTATTAAATTTAATGGCGTTGGCGAGCAACTCCTGTACGCACAGGCGCAACATTTCTTCGTTGGCGGTAACGCTTAACCGTTCCGGGCAATCAATCTCTACAAAGGTGCCGCGTTTAACGGAACTGTCCTCTTGCGGTCTGACAGGCAAGGCGCATTCTTCTTCCAAGGTAATGGCCTTGGAGGCGCACTCTTTGATAAGCGGTTTTAATAAAACAGATTGTTTTTCCATCCCTTCGTGTTGGGCGGTAATTACTTTGTTAAACGCCAGTAACTTATCCACCAGTTGGGACATTTTGCCCCCCTGTTTGTTG
Organism: Candidatus Avelusimicrobium fimicolum; assembly: GCF_021632165.1. Lineage (NCBI taxonomy): Bacteria > Pseudomonadati > Elusimicrobiota > Elusimicrobia > Elusimicrobiales > Elusimicrobiaceae > Candidatus Avelusimicrobium > Candidatus Avelusimicrobium fimicolum. The sequence goes on along the minus strand of NZ_JAJWTS010000001.1, from coordinate 246,101 downwards.
ATTTCTTCCAAGGCTTTGGAGGTAAAAGGGGAAAATTTTTCCTTTCCGGCTTGGGATAAAATGGCTTCCGAATAGCCGTTAATAATGGAGAGCGGCGTTTTTAACTTATGGGAAATTAAAGTCAACGCCCGTGCATTAATGGATACATTTTCTTCTTCGGTCATATCTTTCTCCTAGAAAGAGCCTACCAGCCGGACATATAAAATGTCGCGTTTGTTGTCGTTATGCACGGTACGGACGTGGTTATAAGCCAAGTCCGCGTGGATATCCCGGGTAATGGCAAAGGTATTTCCCGCCATAAAAGAATGCTCCGGGTCAGCCGTATAAAATTCTCCGTAGCGGTAGCCTAAATAAAGAGAGGACTGGCTGTCCGGCCACATCCACGTCATCCGCGCGCCCAAGGCATATTTGCCCAAGTCGTGTACAACGTCATAGGTTTGGGTGGGAGCCAATTCCTGTTGGTCCATAATACCGCGGAAAGATTTTACACCCTCAATGCCGTTGGGATATTGAAAGACTGTCCCTGCGGCTTCAAAGCCGAAACGGCGGAAGAAATTTTTGGTAAGGCCCAATGTGTAGGCAAATTGGGAGTAATCTTCGTTAGACCATGTTCCGTCCGCATAATTCAAGGTGCCTTTTTGGCGCGCAAACGACGCTCCTAAATAAGCGTGCGTGTATAAATCATTGACGGTATCATCTTCTAATGTCATAATCAGGCGCGTGGAAACGCCGTAAGCGGAGGAATCTTGGAAAGATTCGTTTTGACTTTTATTTTTAAAATAGTAAAAGGGTTTTAAGTCTAATTTTAAATAGCCAAAATCCAGTTCTATGGGCAAATTGACGGAATAAACGGGGTCCTTAAAGGCGTTTTCCTTTACATATTTGGCTTCTACCCCGGCCAGTACGTTCAAACTCCAAGCAGCCACCGCGCTGACGCGGGCCTGGTCAAAATGTGATGCGCCGATATACGCGGCCGATACATCTACGGTGCGGGCCTGCAAAGCGGCGGAAGAAAGCAACAACAAGGTAAAAAATAAAGTGATTTTTTTCATATACCCCCATTTAACCAAATTTAAAGCGTTTGCGGTATGTTTTTTCACTATACGGAGCCGCTTTATTTGGTAGAATAAAAAATATGAAGAAATTTTCCACCTTATTTTTAATTCTTTTTGCCGCCGTGTTTGCGCAGGCGGCCCAAGTAGTCCGAGGCCCGTATATTGAGGACCCGACCCAAACCACTATGATTTTAAAATGGCAGACGGATGCGGATACCCCGTCGTGGTTGGAATACGGCCCCGCTCCTCGTTGTAACCAAATTATGACGGTTACTCCCGAAGGCACCGTTCACAAGGCGGTGCTGTACGGTCTTGTACCTAACCAAGATTTTTGTTACCGCCTGTATGTAAACAATACGGCGGGCGACGGTGTGCAGGAGCCGATAGAGGGTTCTTTCCGCACGTTGTTCTCGGCAGAAAGAAAGGTGGTAAACTTTTTGGTTTTAGGCCAAACGGGTGCGCCGGAGCCTTTGCCCACCGAGGAAAATCCGGAACCGATGGACGAAGCCACCCGTGCCCGCGAAGCGCTTGCTAATTTAATGGTAAAGGAAAAGAGCGACTTTTTAATTCACACGGGCAATATTACGGCATCCGGCTTAAATGCAGATGCCGACCGGGAATTTTTTACTCCATTTAAAGCGGTGCTTGCCAAAAATCCGCTTTTTGTGGCATTGGGCCCCAATGAATACGGTCCAAACCGCGATAGCCGTGACAGCAAGTCCTTCCTTCGCACCAATTACACGCGTTTTCACGATATGTCTTGGAGCAAGGCCACCCCAAAGTATTATTCGTTTGATACGGCCAATGTGCGCTTTGTGTTTTTGGATACCAATGTAGCCGAGGGGGCCGTCTGGGCGCCGGAAATCGGCGAGAAATCGGCGCAGACCGACTGGCTGAAAAACACCCTGGCTTCGGCCGGAGAAAAATGGAAAATTGTGGTAATGAACGCGCCGGCATATTCTACTGGGGCGCGCGGAAGCCGCAACGAAGTTTTTGCCGCTTGGGGCAAGATTTTTGAAGATTACCGCGTGGACTTAGTTATCCAGGGGGGGGATGCTGACTACGAGCGAACCTTTCCAATGTTCCGCGGTGAACCGTCTGCGCGCGGGGTAACGTATGTAACTTTGGGTACGGCGGCGCCGGCCCCCACCAAACGCGAGCACGGGGATTCTTCCACGGCGCGCTTTGTATCGGCGCGGCACTTTGCTTCCGTCAAAGTGGTGGACCGTAAACTGACCTTAAAAGCCTATAACGAAAATGGAAAATTGTTAGACACGTTAGAAATTTATTTATAAAGTATTTTTTGAAAGCGAACCAACGGGGCAAGGATTTTTTATATTCTTGCCCCGTTTAATTTTTTAGAGAGGGCATTCTGAACGGGCGGCTCGCTAGGGTGTGGCCCGCAGGGTTTCAGAATCTACCGATTGTGTTGTTTGGCATTTATAGAGATCAAGGTCGTACTGGAAGGTTTGCCGGCGCGGAGCGTTCCTGTATCTGTTGTTGTCCTCTTTTAGAGTAACGACAGATCCTGGACTACAACTTTCCAGGATGACGGCAACTACCCAAGATGTGGATTCTGAAACCTATTAATAGATCCCGTGCAGAAACCTTACGGGGTGCCGCCTAGCGGTAAGGGCGGCAGTTCAGAATGACCCCAATTTTTATGACGGCCTTGTTTTATTTATTGATGATGTTTCGTTGGTTTGCGACATTACAAAAACAGTGTGGCTACACGAGTCAAAAGAGGGGAAAAAGGTAAGCCGTCCGCAGGACTTATTTTTAAAGGGGTTGTTTCGTTTTTTTTTTTTGTTAAAATTTGGATAATTCGCAGTGGATATACCCGGATGTATCTGCCGTATAAAAATGTGTATAAAAGGCCGTTTTGGTTAAATATAAAGGTCTTAACAAGGAGATAAAAATGAAAGAGTTTAACAGAATTTGGCGTTTGTTGCCGTCATCCCCGAGGAATTTAGTCGGGGATCTGTTGTTATTAAAAAAGAAAAACGATAGATTCCCGAGCCCTGCGGGCCGCCCCACACTCGGGAATGACAACTTCATCATACCTGTCCGAATTGCAAGTGCTGGTTTTACCTTAATAGAGTTGCTTGTCGTTGTCCTCATTATCGGCATTTTGTCCGCGGTGGCTCTGCCGCAATACAATAAAGCGGTGGAAAAGGCCCGCGTTACGGAAGTATTGGTAACCTTGCGTAAAATATCCAATAATTACAAAATGTGCGTCTTGTCGGGTACAGACGATTGTGATTTATTTGAGGATTTGCCTTTCCCGGAAACAGATGAAATTATGGGCGGAGTAAAGAGCAAGCATTATTGTTATACGCACGCCTATTGGGTTGGTTTTGCCGTAACCGAAGTGATTAACGGTAAATGTGATGATGAATTATCCACCTATGCTTTTGTCCCAGACCTAGACGAGGCAAATGAAAATTCCGAGGATATCCATTGGATTTGTGGAGAGGGCGACGATGCCCCTGTTGGGAAGAAAGGCCTTTGTAAATCACTTTGCGGTGGTAACCAATGCAGAGTAATGTAATAAAAAGCCCCGCGGAAGCGGGGCTTTTACTAAGAGAGTTACAGTTATTTCTTTAACTGCACTTTGGACATCATATCGTACATAATGATACCCGCCGCGGCGGAAGCGTTTAAACTTTCTACCCCGCCTTTTTGCGGAATAGATATAATTTCGTCGCAATTTTCAGCCGTCTTTTCGCGGATACCAAAACCTTCGGAACCGATTACCAATACCGCCGGGGAAGCATATTCCATTGTGTTAATGGGTTTCCCGGCCATATCGGCCCCATAAACCCAAAAGCCTTCCTCTTTCAAATCATTGAGGGCGGCAGACAGATTGGCTACTTCCACAATATTAATATTTTCAATGGCCCCGCAGGCTACTTTATATACGGCAGGCGTAATACCCACCGTGCGCCGTTGCGGCAGAATAATGGTAGAGAAGCCCAGGCAGGCCGCACTGCGGATAATGGCACCCAAATTTTGCGGGTCGGTCATTTCGTCCACGGCGAGCCAAAGGTCTTTTTTGTTGCCGTCAGCCTCATACATTGCGGTAGAAAGTTTCATTAATTTAATAGGCTGGATTTTAGCCATTACCCCTTGGTGGTTGGCATTTCTGGTTAAGCGGTCCAGCGTTTTGTTGTCAATGCGGTCAATTTTGGCATTGCACCGTTTCGCCAGGCGGATGATTTCCTCCACAGCGCGGTGGCCGGCCTTACTGTCCGATACATATAACTGCGTAACATTGCGCTTTTTGCTTTTCAGCGCTTCCATCACCGGGTGAATCCCGTAAATCATATCTAAATTATCTTGCATTTTTCCCTCAACCAATGGTGGACGAGCCGAAACTCATACCGATTTCCAACGCGGCTTTCACTTCGTCCCCGTTCGGGTCCACACGTTTCAAATCGGAAATTGCGTCCGTAATTTTTACTTCTGTAATTTTAAAATCTCTAAACGCAGCCATATAGCCGAATTTACCCTCTAACACCATTTCCAAAGCCTTGGCGCCATAGAGGGTGGAAAGCCAGCGGTCAAAGGCCGTAGGAGTGCCGCCCCTTTGGGTGTGTCCGAGAACGCAGGCGCGGGATTCAATTTTGGTGCGGTCTTCAATCATATTGCTCAACTTAGCCGCAATACCGCCCAAGCGAATCGGGTCCGTGCTGCCGGGCAAAGTGCGGGCAACGGTCTGTTCGCCTTGTTCGTTTTTGGCTCCTTCGGCGGCTACTACGATACTGAAATTTTTTCCTTTACTGCGGCGTTCCAAAATGGAGTTGACGATAACATCCTCGTTATACGGAATTTCCGGAATAAGTACAATGTCGCCCCCGCCGGCCAAGGCAGAACGCAAAGCAATCCACCCCGCGTAGCGGCCCATTGTTTCCACAATCATTACGCGGTGATGGCTCTGCGCGGTGGTGTGCAAGCGGTCAATGGCTTCGGTAGCAATCGCCAAGGCGGAGTCAAACCCGAAGGTCTGGTCGGTGGCGGATAAGTCGTTATCAATCGTTTTTGGCACGGCTACAATCGGCATACCCATATCCACAAACTGCTGGGACATATGCAATGTGCCGTCTCCGCCGATAGTAATCAGCGCATCCAACTGGTTTTCTTTAAAATTGTGCATGGCTACGGAAGATAAGTCGCGCGGGGTTTCCGGTGAGCCAAAGGGCGGAAGTGTATAATTAAAGGGGTTGGCAATGTTGCTCGTACCCAAAATAGTTCCCCCTAAGGTCAAAATACCGGAAACGGTTTCGTCCGTAATGCGGATAAATTCGTTGCGTACAAGTCCGTCAAAGCCATTTTTCAGGCCCAAAACTTCAATGCCGTGGCGCAAAGCGTTTTTGCTTACTGCGCGGACGACGGCATTTAAACCGGGGCAATCGCCCCCTGCGGTTAAAATACCGATTTTTTTGATAGTCATATTTTTATCCCCTCCAAATTACAAATAAGCGGCTAATGCGCTTAACGCCCACAGTACAAAAAACTGGCCGTCAATCAGCGTTTCATCTTTCACGCTGCGGGTGGTGGTCTTACTATAATAATATATTACAATAAAAACGGTGTATAAATGGCCCAGTAAAAGCATTGCTACCAAGGCCGGCTTCCAGGTCATCGTAAGCAAGGTGCCCAATGCCGCCGTTAAGGCAAGCAAAATGAGCGTAACGGCCCATTTTGTTTTTGTCATCCCAAAGGCTTTGTAAAAACTTTCGCGCCCGATAATCAGGTCCTTGTTGGCAGATGTAAAACCCAGTGTTACGGAGCGCATAAAAACAAGCAGTACCGTATAAAATACCGCCAGGTATGAGGCCTTTCTTAATAAAAGATCGTTAGCATAAGCCGGTAAAAACGCGCACGCATACGCCCAGCCCAAGGCGGTTACAATGTCTTTGGTGCCGGGGAGCGATAAAAGTTGGAGTTTGAGCAAGTGCCTAAACGGATACGCAAAGCCCAAGGCTAAAAAGAGTACACCCAGTACGGCGGTTCCCTTGCCTAACAGAACGGCCATTACAGTGGCTCCCAAAGCGGCCACTATACTGGCTCCCGTTAAAAAGCGTTTGTTCTGCCCGGGTTGCGCTTCGGCTGCACGGTTAAAGGCCGTTAACGCATAAACAAATAAACCCGCAAAGGCTAAAAATAACCCATTAGACGGTATGCCTTCCAGACGCATACATACATAGGTCAAGGCCGAAGCCGCACAGGCGGTGTAAAAACAGTTGCGCACCAAAAAGTGCCATATGGCTTGCGGCAAATGGGATAAAACAGATTTTGGGTCCGGCTTTCGCAGTTCGCGTACACGGGCGGCCACCCGGTCAATGACCCAGTTGGGGGTAGATGCCCCGGCGGTAATAAAAATCTTTTTGGCCCGCACCACGGGGAGCGGGTCTATTTCGTTCTCCGTTTCCACGTGCTGTACGCTCGGGGCCAAGCCCTTGCACAAAAGGGCCAGCCGTGCGGTGTTTGCGCTGTGGCGTCCGCCTACGACAATCACTAAATCGGCATTTTTGGCCTGTTCAATAGTTTCCTTTTGGCGGTCCTTAGTCGGTTGGCAAATAGTGTTGGAAATTTGGCACTCGTCCGCGTGTTTTTTGATTTCTTCGGCGGTTTCATAAAAAACGCTTTCTTTTTGCGTGGTTTGCGAAACGACATTTACTTTTTCAAAGTGGGGGAGTTTGGCGGCTTCTTCCGGTCCGGAAACTACGGTTCCCTTGCCTTGGGTGTAGCCTAATAAACCGATTACTTCTGCGTGCCCGCCGTCGCCTACAATTATGGTGTGATAACCCTGTCCGGCGTATTTGGCAATAATGTTTTGCGCGTGCTTAACTAAGGGGCAAGTCGCATCCACTACTTCCATTCCGCAATTTTCCACTTCTTTTTGAAACGAAGGCGTAATGCCGTGCGCGCGGATAACTAACACGCCCGCTTTATCGGCCGCTTCCTGTGGGCGGTCAATGGACGTGATTTGCTTGGCAGCCAGCATATCCGTTACCTGCTTATTGTGGATAAGCGGCCCAATGGTGTAGACAGGCTTCTTCCCGGCTGCTTCCAATTCCAGCACCTTATCAATGGCGCGTTTCACTCCGGGGCAAAAGCCCGCGCTTTTTGCTACGGTTACGTCTTGTTCTTTTTCCATACTTATATTATAGGAAATTACGCGCTTGCTTTTTGCCCGGAGAGAACGGATTTTCTATAATTTACCTATGAATAAAATAATAATGAGTATGGCGGCTTTAACGCTGCCCTGTGCCGCTTTTGCAGGCGCTTACGGCGATATGTTTAAAAACGGATATCTCCGCTTTGACTATACGCCCCAAGAAATTTCCGCGTTGGAAGAACGTGCAGCGAAGGAACTGGATATCAATTTGAACTTTTTGGCCGCTATCCCGGCTGACCGGCGCGACTTTACCAATACTGTGCGCGCGTTGGAGGATGCCTATACCTCGTATTGGTTTGTGCCGAAGAATTTATCGCTCTTATCGTATTTTCACCAAGATTCTGCCGTGCGTGATGCCGCCGCTAATTTGGAGGCCAAAGGGGTGGATAAAAAACTTTCCGTTTTTGCGCGCAAAGATGTGTATAAGGCTTTAAAGGAATACGCAGACACGAACCCGCAGTTAAACCACGAAGATATGCGCTTGCTTTCCAAATGGTTGGAGCGTTTTGAACGGGCGGGTATGGCCCTGTCGGAAAAGGATGCCGAAGCGTATGCCAAACTAAATACGGCGCGTTTAAATAAAATTACCCGGTATAATGTTAATTTAAATAATTATAAAGATGAACTGGTGGTTGGGCGTGAGGAACTGGACGGCTTGGGCGAAACCTACATCAACCGTTTGGAACGCACGAAGGACGGAAAATATATCGTTACATTAAAATACCCGGACTATAATCCGTTTATGTCATCAGCCAAGAGCGAGAAAGCGCGCAAAGCCTTGCAGGAAAAATTTGCCCGCCGCGGCGGTAAAGAAAACGTAAAATTGCTGGAAGATACCGTTGAACTGCGCCGCAAACAGGCCGCTTTGTTAGGTTTTAAACGCTACCCGGACTATGTACTTCCGGTGCGTATGGCCAAAAATTACGAAACGTTGGAAGCGTTTTTAAAGAATTTGCAAAAGGAAGTTACACCGCTTGCCCAGGATGAGATGAAGGCCTATTTAAAACTACAAGAGAAAACCACCGGGCAGCAGGCGGACGAAATGACCGCGTGGAATTTGCCGTATTGGAGCAACCAGTACAAAAAGAAATATTACCAGGTAGATGACGATAAAATTAAGGAATATTTCCCGGCGGATAAAGTGATTAGCGGGATGTTTGAAGTGTTTGGAAACCTTTTTGGAATTACATTTACCCAAGCGGATTTGCCCGTTTGGCACCCGGAAGTAGTGGTGTATCAAATTAAGGATAAAAAAACGGGCGAATTGATTTCCAACTTTTATTTGGATTTGTTCCCGCGCGATGGCAAATATACACACGCCGCCACTTGGAGTTTTGTGGACCGCTTTGAACTACCGGACGGGCAAATGCAAACCCCTTCTGTGGTGATTGCGGCTAACTTTACTCCGGCGGGCAACGGGATGCCGTCCCTCTTGGAGCACAGCGAGGTGGAAACCTTGTTCCACGAGTTTGGGCACGTTTTGCAAATGTCTATGGCTACTTCCAAATACGCTACGCTCACGGGCGACAATGTAGCGTGGGATTATATTGAAGCCCACTCCCAACTGTTGGAAAACTGGGCGTGGCAGCCGCAAGTGCTTAAAAAGATTTCCGCCCATTACAAAACGGGCGAAGCCTTGCCGGACGGGCTGATTTCATCTTTGGTCAAGTCCAAAAATGTGGGCGTGGCGGTTGCTTTTCTGCGGCAGAACTTTTTGGGCCAGTACGATTTGGCTTTGCATACAGCCGCCAAGCGCGTGGATTCTACTAAACTATATGCCCAAATGATGCACAATATCAGCGGTATCCCGATGACAAAGGGCACTTATCCTCAGGCGAGTTTCGGGCATATTATGAGTTTGACCGACCCATATGACGTGGGCTACTATGTGTATGCGTGGTCTTTGGTGATTGCGCAGGATATCTTTTCTCGCTTTGAGGAGGAGGGGCTGTTTAATGCGGAATTAGGAGTCAAATTGCGTAAGTACATCTATACCCCCGGTACGGTGTATGACGAAAACGAAATGGTGGAGCAATTCCTGGGCCGCCCATATAACGACAAGGCTTTTTTAAAAAGTTTGGGAATTAAATAAAAAAATCCGCGCTTTTATAGAGCGCGGATTTTTTATATGTAAAACTACCGTTGTACCCAGTTGTTAAGCGCAAACCAAGACAAAAGCGATATGCCTAGCAGTACCGCAAGCAGCATAATAATCCATACTCCGCGAAAGCCGCTGCCTTCCTTTTGGCCGGCCGCTTCACGCGGGGAGCAGAGTGCTTTTAGCATTGCTTCGGCGCGCAATTCGGCTTCGTCCTGCGGTTTGGGCGATAAAGTGGCAGTGGATGCCGGGTCGGTTTTTTCCATTTTAATAAGAGCGTTTTCCAGTTCGTGCAAAATCTGCATAGCACGGAAACGGAAAGATTGGTAATCTTCTACCGAAATGCAGGTGTTTTCGTGATAAACGAGGGCATTGTCGTTGAGTTCCAAATACATATTCCCGCGTGTTTTTAACAGCCCGATTAAAAATGGGGTTAATACAAGGCCCGCCGCCGGTGTGGGCGCGTGTACGCGGTAGCGGCTGTCCACCGCCGGGATATTCGTCTTCATTAACGCATATTGCGACGGCGCAAACTGCGAGTCTATCGGTGCTATTTTAAGCGCGGGAAACTGCCTCTTTTTCAGTTCAGCCGTAAAGAGCGTTAATTTGAGGGGCTTTGTTTTGGGATTGTCGTCCGTGTAAATATTATCGTCGGCTACGCGCATAAAGGCCAAATTGTCCGACCAGGTGCAGACGTTTTGGTATTGATGAAAAAATAACGTAAAAAATTCCAGCCGCCCCGCTGTCAGTTCGGTGGTTACAGTGTCCTTTTCTTTATCAAAGCGGCAGCCGTTCAGGCGCGCCATTTGCGCCAAACGGGCGGTGCGGGTGCGCGTGGTGGCCCATAAGCCCACACCCGCGCCAAGCATAATAAGAATAATTACAATCGTCATATTCATATCATACCAAAAAACAAAAGAAAAACTCCCCGCGTTTTTACAAGCGGGGAGTTTTTAATGCAAGCGGTTTATTTAATTTCTTGGGCGGGCTTTTTGCTGGTTAAAATGGCCCAGCCTAATACCGCCAAGAGTACAATTACTACCACCCAGCCGATTTTGCCCAAGGGGGTAAAATCGTTGTGATAATTGACGATAATCGGCGCTACGATAACAGCCACCATATTTACCACCTTAATTAAGGGGTTGACTGCCGGACCTGCCGTATCTTTGAGCGGGTCGCCCACCGTATCGCCCACCACACTGGCTTTGTGGCGTTCGGAGCCTTTACCTGTGTTGGCGGCTAAGTCCGTAGGCTCGTCCTCTACTACCTTTTTGGCATTATCCCACGCACCGCCCGCGTTGGACATAAATACGGCAAGCAACTGGCCGGAAACAATAATCCCGGCTAAAAATCCGCCTAAGGCTTCCACCCCAAACGCAAGACCCACCACCACCGGGGAGACAATTCCCAACAGGGCCAAAATAATTAATTCTTTTTGCGCTGCGACGGTAGAAATACTTACGGCGCGGGTGTAGTCCGGCTGGGTTTTCCCTTCCAATACCCCGCCTTTAAACTGTCTGCGGACTTCCTGCACGATAAGCGCGGCCGCACGGCTGACGGCGTTGATAGCAAAGGAGGAAAATAGCCACGGCAACGCTCCGCCGATCAGCATCCCGACAAACACAACCGGGTTGGAAACCACAATGCCTACTTGGGACAAAAGTGTAAGCATTTTGCTTTCGCCTGCGGCGGCCCAAGCATCATTTAGTAAGCGCTGTACGTTGCTCACGTCCACCATATACGAGGCAAACAACGATACCGCCGCAATTACGGCTGAACCGATAGCCACCCCTTTGGTAATAGCCTTGGTAGTGTTTCCCACACCGTCTAGGTCCGCCATAATCTGCCGGGCTTTTTTTGTTTCGTTATCCTCTTGTCCGTGCCAACTCATTTCGCCAATGCCGTTGGCATTGTCGGCAATCGGGCCGAAGGAGTCCATCGCCACGTTGTTGCCGGTGAGGGTCAGCATCCCGATACCCGTCATCGCTACCCCGTAGAGGATAAAGTTAAACTTTTCCGCCGGAGTCAGGCCGTCAATAGTACCGAAGATAAAGACGGAACAAAAGATAGAGGCCGCAATTACCAGGGTGGTCCATACGGCCGATTCAAAGCCTACCGCAATACCGGACAAAATCGTAGTGGCGGAGCCGGTGGCGGTAGCTTTTTTGATTTCCTGTACAGGTTTATTTTCCGTACCTGTAAAATATTCGGTTAAACGGTCAATGCCGATAGCCAAAATAATGCCGATGGTAGTGGCGGCAAACGGTCTCCACCAGCCGCCGGGGACTTGGTCCATATAGTAATAAGCCAATACCCCGAAGATGACTACGGAAATAGCGGCAGAAATGCTATACCCTTTAAAAATAGCCTTCATAGCGTTTCCTGCGGAGCGTTTGGAATCTTTTACCGCATAAGTGCCGATAATGGAACACAAAACGCCGATACCGCGCACCAAAAGGGGATAAACAATCCACTCGTGATGGCCCGTAATTCTCCATAAGCCAATCCCCAAGATAAGCCCGGAAACAATGGTAACTTCGTAAGATTCAAAAATATCAGCGGCCATACCGGCGCAGTCTCCCACGTTGTCGCCTACCAAATCGGCTACCACGGCGGGGTTGCGCGGGTCGTCTTCCGGAATCCCTGCCTCCACTTTGCCGACAAGGTCTGCTCCCACATCAGCGGCTTTGGTGTAAATACCGCCGCCTACACGCATAAATAAGGCAAGTAACGTGCCGCCAAAACCAAAACCTAACAGCGCATCCGGCGCGGCAATGCCGAAAATAATAAAAATAAGCGTTCCGCCCAAAAGGCCGAGTCCGTCTGTCAGCATTCCTGTAACGGTTCCGGCGCGGTAGGCAATGCGCAACGCATCACCAAAACTGCGTTTGGAAGCCGCCGCTACGCGGACGTTTGCATCCACGGCGATACGCATACCCAACTGGCCCACCAAAAGCGAAAAGACCGCCCCTAATATAAACGCCCCCGCACGGCCAAAAGCGGCAATGAGTTTAACTTTTTCAGGAGACAACCCCGCAAAGCGTTCCATAGAATCTTGCGATACGGGCACAATATAGACGGATAAAAACAGGCAGACTGTCAGTAACCCAATCAACGGCAAAATGGTTTTGAGTTGTCGTTTCAGGTAGGCGTTTGCGCCCTCCTTAATGGCGCCCCAAACTTTTAACATTTCCGGGGTGCCGGCATCTTCGCTGATAACCTGCTTGCGCAAAAATAAGGCATACAAAAGGCCCAACACCGCAATAAACAGTACGCCGAACAACGCGTATTGTTCAAAGGTGCGTAGGGCCGATATTCCATACCACATAGCATATCTCCTTTTGAACGGAAGTGAAACTTCTCCTATATTATAATAAATAATCTGGTAAATATCGCTTTTCCCCGGCACATAGGTCTTTTGGCCCAGACAAAAGAGTACCCAAAGTCCCTTGATATGAAGTAGTTTGTTTTCTATACTATACATTATGAAGAGTATCAAAAGGTTTTTTATATTCGTTTGCACTTTGGGGTTGCTGGGCGTTTCTGCGCAGGCACAGCGGCTCTCGTCTCCTTTTTATACACAGTTAAAACAAAAAATGGCGGGTTCCGTTTTTGCACAAAAGAACCCCGGCTTAAACCGCTTGGCGTGGATGCGGTACTATCCGGTGTCAACCCAGGTGTTTGACGAGGTGGGCACTTGGGAGCGGATGACGTATTGGTTTGATTCGTCTGACATCATTTCCGCAATGGCGGGGTATTTGTACCAAATGTATATTTCGGCCTCCGTGTACGGAGCCGCACAGGCCCCGGCGCGCTTGAACGCAAACTATTTTGGCGCGTTGGATGCGTTTGAGCATATGCGCGACCGTTTTAATGTGCAGGATAGTTTAGATTTTTATCGCAGTCATAAAAAGGAAATCAAAGCCCGTTTGGCTGATTATTTCCGCCAGGCACATTTGCCCAAATACAAGGTGGATGATTTGAAAAATGATTATGTGGAAACGGCTTTTTTAAATACCTTGAAAAACTCCGCCGGGAAAAACGGACGTGCGGGCTTTGTTTTGGCCCGGGCCAAATGGACGGCCTCTGTTCCCGGGACGGAAAAGAATTTTTTTAAAAAATATATGCAGGCGTCCTTGCAAGAGTTGAGCCGTCAGGTGGTGCTGTATGAGGAAAACGCGCCCAGTTTGGATGTTTTGGATAAAACTGCCGGACGCTATAATTCCAGTTCCAAACAATACCTGTATCGTCCCGCTACGGACGAGTGTGCCGCTTGCACGTATGATTCGTGCCGCAAAATTTGCCGCGCCGTAGTCGGCCGGAAAAACACACGGAGTACAAGCACCTTGCGTTTGTATGAAATTACAATGCGTTCGCAAAAAGGAGAATACCTAGTATCGGCGGACGGAAAAAATAATTTTGTTTCGCCGGACGGCCAAAAATATCCAAAATGGCAATATCACGCCGCCGCGTTGGCGGTAATCCGGCGCGGAGGACAGTTTGTGCCGGTGGTAATAGATAAATTTTTGTTTACAGAACCGGTAGAATTTTCTGCTTGGCTGAAAAAGTTTGATTCTAAAACAACGGTAATGTATTTGAAGCCCTTTCGGCTACGGGAAGCGGACGAAAAACGTCTTGTCCGTCCGGATAGCAGAAAAGGGAAAAATATTGTGAAAAACGGCAGGACTTATACACCGTATCCCATAGGAAACTGATTTAAAAAGCCCCGCTTAGTAGCGGGGCTTTTTAGCGGAAGAGGTTTTTATCCGGCGCAACAGCCGCAATCTTTTCCTATGGTGTCTTTAATATCCAGGCCGATATCTTCCAAGTCTTGTTCGTGTTCCACTTCGTCTTCTAAAATTTCTCGGAGTAAGTGGAAGGTAATCGGGTCCTTGCCTTTTACCATATCTAACAATTTATTATAAACTTCTATGGCGCATCTTTCACCTTGAAGATTTTGCGCTAACAGAATTTTGGACTCACTGTCTTTGGGTACTAAATAGCCGCAAGTGCTTTCTTTGTACCAATCTTGCGGTGATAAAACGGGTGTTCCGCCCAGTTCTATAATGCGTTTGGATAGTTTTTTAGCGTGATCCAATTCTTCGGCGGCGTGTTCCTCCATTTCCTCTATCAGTTTGGGTGCGAGCACCCCCGTAGCCACTTGGGCACCTACCCAATATTGGTAATACGCCAGCCACTCATCGCAATAAGCCTTGTTTAAAGCGGTTACTAACGCTTGAACATCCAGCCCTGCTCGTTGTACAATTTCTCTTCCTTTCATTCCCATATTTTTACCCCCTGTTTAATTATTGCCGGATGCGGCAAAGCCGCTCCTTACCGCCAGTATAGCAGTTAGCGCATCTTTTTACTTGGGGTAAAAAAGGTTAGTTAAAGGGCCCCGCCGATAACAAAGCCGACCAAGTTCCCGCCGTCTTGCAGATTGTGGGTATAATTAATACCCAGCGGGAGCGGAAAACGCCATAATTTATAAGAAAGTGTTGCTCCGGCACCGCTGTGGGCGCGGTATTTCCCGCCTGCATATACATAGGCATTTTCGTAAAACGGAGCCAAGGACAAAAGACCCGTATGGTTTCGTAACAGATAATAAACAAACGAGGCCCCGATACCGGCCCCCCTTTCGCCGCGGATTTGGCGGTCGTAACGGCCGAAGGTAAGTAAATCGGCCGATAAAATCTCGTCGCTGAAAGAAGCCTTAAACGCGTCCTGCGCTTTGCCCTGTACAATAAACATATGGCGGTTTTTAAGTTCCAGTACCCACGCGGCATTTAGACCCAGTTTTGCAAGGGTATAATCACTTCCCGTCCAATTTCCGCCGCCCGTATAATAGATACCGGTGGCGTAGCCTTGGCGGACACGGGGTAAATTGCGCAGACTTTTTTCCTTGTCGGTCAGCCCATAGCCCGAAAGTGCGCCCATATTAGTACCTTGGCGGATATCGTCCGTCAGGTGAAGGCCCAAGGTAATTTGATTGTGGTTACCGTTATCAAACCCCGGAGAGGAATAAGCATAGCGGACATATTCCGGGCGGATAAACGCGCGGACGGTGCGGGAAAAACGGTGTGAATAGGTAACGGAAAATTGTTCTTTTTTGGAGTGGACTTGCGCCTTTAAATCGCTTGTGTATTTATCCTCATCATTAGTGGTGGAGAAAACGCCAAACATATTGGAGCGGTATCCGCTGTAAAAACGTTGGTCAAAATTCAGTTTGGTGTAAGATACAGACAGATGTTCATCCCCTTGGGTGATTCCGGCGCTGGCGGTGATGCCGTCTTGGCTGCCGCCCCCAAACAGGAAGGTGCTTTCACCCTGTTTAAACAAGTTCCCGCCCGCCAAAGAAACACCTGCCGCGCTTTTGGCACCGCCGGCCGCAAAGGCGAGGGGAAAAATATAACTGCCGTCTTGGGCATTAATGGCAATATCTACTTTGTCGCCCTGCGGGGTGGCGGTAAAATCCAACTTTTTAAATACGCGCAACCGGTGCAAATCATCTTGGGCTTTTTCATAGATTTCCGGCGAAAATGTATCTCCTGGTTTTAGCAAGAATAATTTTTTAAGGGTTTCGGGCCGCATCCGCGTGGACGAAACCGACACGTTACCCACAGTTTGGGCAAAGGCGGAAAGGGAAAAACAAATCAGCAAAAGAGATAAAAAAATCTTCATATATAAAATTATATCTTTTATACTTACCGGTAGGTAATTTATTGCTTAAAGCATATTTGCTATAATAACCAACAAAGATATAGGAGGGATTATGCCCAGGCGCGATAAAGTAAATTATTATTTAGATTTAGCCGATGTGGTTTCCCAGCGGGGCACTTGTCTGCGCCGCCGCTATGGGGCGGTTATCGTCAAAAATGACGAAGTAATTTCTACCGGATATGTGGGGGCGCCCCGCGGACGGAAGAATTGCACAGATTTGGGATATTGTATCCGCCAACAGTTAAATATTCCTCGCGGGGAACGTTACGAACTGTGCCGTAGTGTACACGCCGAGGCCAATGCCATTATCAGTGCCCCGCGTGATAAAATGCTGGGATCAACCCTCTATTTAGCCGGGCGTGAAGCCGATACCGGAGAATATATTAAAAATTCGTCCAGTTGTTCTATGTGCAAACGTATGGTGATTAATGCGGGGATAGAGAAAGTGGTTATCCGCGATACGGAAAATGATTACCGTGTAATTAATGTGCAGGACTGGGTGGAGAACGACGAATCTTTGAGCGGCACAAGGGGATATTAGTTTGGCTAGTTGCTCCGGAAAAAAGCAAAAGAAATTTCTATCCCCTCTATAAAAAAGGCTTGGACGGATATTTGGCTACCCCGCTTTATGCGGCAAAAATATTTATCCGTTTAAGCCTTGTTTATGGATAAATGCCGGATTTTCCTGATATCCAACAAACTGAAATGAATGCGCCGTTTTTATATAAAGTGGCGCACAAAAAAATCCCCGTCGGGAGTTAATCCTAACGGGGATAAATGCTAATTATTCAAAACTAAAATACGGAGTCGACGAGATTCGAACTCGCGGTCTCTGCCTTGACAGGGCAGCGTGTTAACCAGGCTACACCACGACTCCTTTACCTGCTACATATATATTTTAACTAATTCTGCGGTTTACGTCAACACTTTTTCAAAAAACTTTATTTGTATAGGGAAATCAATCAAAATTTCCCCACAAAATTTGTTCTAATTCCAATTCCACTCCGTGTTTTTCCTTTACTTTTTGGCGAACTTGGTCCATCAAGGATTTAATATCTTCCGGAGTTGCGTGGTTGAAATTAACAATAAACCCGGCGTGTTTTTCGGACACTTTTGCCCCGCCGACAGACAGCCCGCGCAGGCCCGCCTCATCAATCAGGCGCGACGCATAATCTCCTTCCGGACGTTTAAACACACTCCCGGCGGAGGGATATTCAAGCGGCTGTTTTTCTATCCGCTTGTGTTGAATCGTGTGGCGGGTTTCTAGCAGTTGTGTAAATTCGCCTGGGGCCAGTTTAAAGGCGGCAGACAAAATAATACAGTTTGAAATTCCCTCCACGCGGCGATAGCCGAATTTCAGGTCCTCTTTTAACAGCGTTCCCGGGCGGCCTTCCAAATCTATTACGTCAAAATATTCCAAACAATCAAAAGTTTCTTGTCCGAACGCACCCGCGTTCATATATACTGCGCCGCCCACGCTGCCCGGTATTCCGGATAATTTTTCCATACCGGCAAGACCGGCTTTGCAGGCCAGTTCACATACTTTGTCTAGTGCGGCTCCGGCTTCGGCGCGGATGTGGTCTCCCTCTACGCGGATATTGTTCATTTTTTTGGTAGAGCAGACAATGCCGCCTAAGCCTTTTCCGCTTACCAAGATATTGGAACCAAAGCCGATAAGACGCAGGGGGATATTGGCGGTGCGGGCCAATTTTAAAACAAAACTCCATTCCTCGTGCGTTTGGGGATAAACATACACCTCTGCCGGGCCGCCCGCACGGTAGGTGGTGTGATTGGACATCGGCTCGTTAAAAAGGCAGTTCTCGCCAAAGAAAGTTTTTAATTCTTGTTTGTAATCCATAAAAGGTTAAAAGTTCAGCCCGATGCCGCCTTGTAAGGCGTGGTTGTCAGCCGTGTAAGTGTAAGCGCCAAACATATAGACAAACGGGAACGGTTTTACGTTTACGCCTGCCGTATAGCGTACGGCTCCGTCTTTGGTGGAGCGTTCTGCACCCAGGTTTTTGGTTTTCAGTTCGCCATAGTCGTAACCCACGCCCACATACGGGGTGAAGAACAACACGTTCATAGAGGCCACAGCGGAGGCGGAGTAATGGTCGGTAGTGTACCAATCAGTCTTGCCACGGTCATAAAAACCAGCCAAGGACAAGTGAATCGTATCAAATAAATTGTAATGATATTTTAATCCGCCGCCCAAAGACTGAAAACCGTTCATATCCGTACCACGCACCACTACACCCAAATCCAGCACGGGAATTTTGGTTTCTGCGGTAATAAAACCGGCATACAGGTAATCGTCCGTGGTGATGTTGTTCTTGTCGGAGGGTTTTACGGCACTTAATGTTGCCCCGATATCAAACCCCGGGAACGCAGTGCCTTTGCCTGTATGAAAATCGGCCACGCCAATCATAGCGTTAATGTCCTTATTATAGGCAGATAAATCGGAAGACGCGGAATAATGCGCGCGGAAATCGTCTGCGATATTGGTGGCGGAAGCATAGCCTGCCAAGGTGAAAAATGCGACCAAAAGGGCTAACAGTTTTTTCATAGTTTTCTCCGTTGCGAAATTTCAAGATATATAATATGATAGAAAATGACGGGGGGATGTGCAACCCGTCCGGCGGGTACGGAGTAGAAACCGTCCGCCCAGGAGTGAATTATGGTAAGCGAATTAGCCGGAACTCTGACAAAAGAAAGAATTGACGTAAACGCATTAAGAGAACAATTTTTTAACCCGCAAGGTACGCCTGTGCCTGTGAAATTCGGCACCTCCGGCCACCGTGGCAGTTTGGGGACGGGTTTTTGTGCATTGCACGCCCGCGCGATTGCGCAGGCGGTGGCGCGGATTCATCAGGAGCAGCATATTGAAGGGCCTATTTTGGTAGGGGGGGATACGCGTTTAATGTCGCGTGATACGGCCAATTTGTGCGCCGAGGTGTTAGCCGGAAACGGACTAACCGTTATTTTGCCCGATATGCCTTTACCCACGCCGGTTTTTTCATTTGAAATTATTAGCGGGCGTGCGAGTGCCTCGTTAAATGGTACCGCCAGCCACAATCCGCCGCAAGATATGGGCCTTAAATACAACCCGTCCAACGGCGGGCCGGCGGATGCTGCGGTAACGGGTCAAATTGAAAAGTATGCCAATTATTATATGGCCCATACGGAAGAAATAAAAACCTTGCCGTTGGCGCAGGCGCGTGAAAAAGGGCTTGTGCGCGAGGCCGATTTGGTTACCCCTTATGTTACTGCCTTGTCTAAATTTATTGATTTTAAAAAGATTGCCGCTTCCCCGCTTAAATTTGCTATACACCCGTTAGGCGGAAGCAGTTTGGCTTTTTACGAAGCCATTAAGAAAACCTACCATTTGGATAATATGGAAATTGTCAGCAAGATACAGGACCCGACTTTCTACTTTATCCCGATTGACCACGACGGTAAAATCCGTATGGACCCGTCGTCTAAATATCCTATGTCGCCGCTTATCAAATTGGTGGAAGACGGCACTTACGATTTTGCCGGCGCCAGCGACCCGGACGCGGACCGTTTCGGTTGCGCGACCAAAAAGGGCGGTTTGATTCCGCCGAACCACGCCTTGTGCGTAATGGCAGATTATTTATACCGCCACCAAAAGGTGCGCGAAGCCTGTTCCATTGGTAGAACCTTGGGTACAACGTCGTTGTTGGACCGGATTGCGGCAGGGTATGGGCTAAAATTGGATGAAGTAAATGTCGGTTTTAAATATTTTGTGGAGGGCATTGTAAAGCGCAAATATGTATTGGCCGGCGAAGAAAGCGCAGGAATGTCTGTCAGCGGCTGGACCCCGGAAAAGGACGGCATTTTGGCGGTATGTCTGTTAATGGAAATTACCGCCGTAGAAGGCGATATTGCTGCGCTGTATGACGGGCTGACCGCCAAGTATGGCACTCCCTATTATACGCGCGTGGATATTCCGACAGATGAGGCCACCAAAAAGCGCGTAAAGGGCTTAAAATCGGCCGATTTTGATACGCTCCAACAAGTGGCGGGCGAACGGGTAACCCGCGTGCGTGATACGGACGGCATTAAAATTTATTTGCAGTCCTCGTGGTTGTTGGTGCGCCCTTCCGGCACGGAAAATATTTTAAAAATCTATGCCGAAACCTTTATCAGCCAGAAACACTTGGACGAACTCATCAGACAAGCCCAACGGCTGTTGGCTTAAAAAGGAAAATATTTATCGGGAGCGGTCTTGGTAGCCCGCTCCTTTTGTTTGGGTAAAATAGCAATATGATAAATTTTTTATATGTAGGTTTGGGCGGCTTTGCCGGGGCTTCTTTGCGTTACGGTGTTACAGTGTTTGCCGCCGCGTTATCGTGGCGCGGGCATTGGGCTACGCTTGCCGTCAATGTGTTGGGGAGTTTGGCGATAGGGTTTTTGGCTCCGTATTTTGAATCTGCCACCCACCCCGGGCGGTTGTTTTTGATAGTAGGTGTATTGGGCGGGTTTACGACGTTCTCCTCTTTTTCTTTGGATACGCTTACGCTGTATCACAACCGGGAATTTATTTGGGCTGGGCTTAATGTGCTGTTAAACGTGCTGGTTTGTTTGGCGGCGGTGTGGGGCGGGTTTAAATTGCACCAAATGTTATAGAGATATTTTTTTATTAAAAAAGGCCCGTGCCCGTTAAGAGCCGGGCCTTTGTAGTTGTTTCCAAATTAAGCGCCGCGGCGGTCCATTACATAAAAACTGCCGTTTTCGTGCTTTTTAGCCAAGCATTTAAGTTCACTGCCGATATTGCTGACCATTGCAAACGAGGTAAGCGGTTTTTTGGTGTTATGCACAATGCCGATACCGATAGAAAGGAAATTAAACTTTTCCGTTTCGCCTTTGCGGTTGGTGGAAATCATATATCCGTTGGTGCGGTCCTCTTCGTTGTAGAAAGAGGGAGCAACGGCATCTGTTTTGGACGTAATTTCTTGGGCAATTGTGTCCGCCTTATCAAAGGAGCAAACGACAATAAAATCGTCTCCGCCTATATGCCCTACAAAAGAGGCCGGGTCCTGCATTGCGGCAGATACAATAATTTGGGACTCGGTTTTTAACACGCGGTCGCCTGCTTCAAAGCCGTATTTATCGTTAAAGGACTTAAAGTTGTTTAAATCGCAGTACAGAACGGCAAAAGTCCGCCCAGAGGAAATTTCCTGTTCCACGCGGGCTTGGATAGAAGGGTTCCCCGGCAGGCGCGTAAGAGGATTGCAATCCATTTTTTGCTTGTTGCGTTTTAATAACAGTTTTACGCGCGCGACAATTTCGTCCTCGTCGGCAGGTTTGGTTAGATAATCGTCAATATCCAATCCCAATCCTTCCAATTTGGTTGACTTGTCTGACACCGCGGTAAAAATAATAATCGGCGTGTGTAAATAGCCGGTGCGGCTGCGGACCTCGCGGACTACGTCAAAGCCCGTCTTGTGGGGCATTTCGTAATCTAAAATCAACAAATCAGGGTTTTCTTTATAGGTTTTATCAATGGCTTCCTGGCCGTCTTCGGCTTCTATTACAGTAAACCCGGCATTGGTTAAAATTTCCGAAACTAAAAAGCGGATAGCGTGTGAATCGTCCGCCAGTAAAATTTTTGCATTGTGTTCCATAGGGATATTTAATTAAATATTCCTGTCCTGTGCAATAGCCCTTTTTCGTATAATAAATATATGACCTATGCCATTTTATTTATCGGTTTGCTCCTTGTATTGGGGCATATCTTTTCTTCTTTGTTTGAAAAAACGCGCCTGCCGGACGTGTTACCCCTGATGGTGTTGGGGATGCTGATGGGGCCGGTACTCCATTTAGTTGACCCGCAGTCTTTCGGCCAAGCCGGCGAGATTTTTACCACATTGGCCCTGATTGTGGTGTTGTTTAAAAGCGGACTTGAATTTAGGATTTTGTCCTTGCGCGGAGCCGTAGGGCAGGGGCTTTTATTAACTACGGTTTGCTTTGCTTTGGTAACTTTGGTGATTGCGTTTCTGGCGCAGGAACTTTTAAAAGTGCCACAAATCTATGCGCTGATTATCGGCGTGATTGTGGCGGATAACTCTACGGCTATTATTTCGCCCTTGCTTGCTAAATTGCAGGTTTCCAAAACTTCCAAAACCATTTTGTTTTTGGAGGCCAATTTAACGGGGGTTTACTCCATTGTGCTTGCGATTGCGCTTTTGTCGGCGGCTTCGCACGGGGAAACATTAACTGCATCCGTTTTAGTGTCTGATGTTATCAAATCCTTTGCTATCGGTATTGTTTTTGCGTTGGCGGCCGGGGTGTTTTGGATGAGTATTTTAAACCGCGTGCGCCGATTGGAAAATGCCATTTCGCTTACATTTGCGTTTGTTCTTTTAGTGTATAGTGTCAGTGGTATTATCGGTGGGGACGGGGCGATTGCCACGCTTGCATTTGGCGTGGTGGCGGGGAATATGCGGCTTATCAAACGGTTGCGCCTGCCGCGGTTAGATTTCCGTAATTTGCTTACCTTAAATAACGGGGAAAAGGTGTTTTTTGAGGAAGTAGAATTTATCTTTAAAACGCTTTTCTTCGTATATATGGGTATTTGTATGAGAATCGGACGGTTAGATTTGGTGGCTATTGGTTTTATATTAACGGCAGCCAAATTTATCTTCCGCGCTCCGGTGGTAAATTATTGCTTGTCAAAAGACTTATCCCGCGAGGATTGTTCCGCTGTTTTGGCTATGTGCCCCAACGGGCTTGTCAGCGCGGTGTTGGCGGCTATGATAGCCTCCCAACTGCCGGACGGTTCCGTGGTGCAAGACGTAATTTATGCGGTCATCTTTTTTAGCGTAATCGGTTCCAACCTGATGTCTTTCCGTATAGAGAAAGGCGGGCTTAAATGGCTTAGTGATTCCTTCTTTCGCCGGCACACAGGCCCGCAGGCGCTCCCGCCGGAAAGCAAATAAGAGTTTAAATGCCCCGTAACAGGGGCATTTTTACAAGGGTTTGTAAATAAAGGAAAGCAAATTTTGCCTAATGTGGTCGCGCCGCCACGAAAAGAAATTTTCCTTATCACAACAAGTGCAACGGTTCGGCGCGTGGATATTTTCGGGCGCTAGTCCGGCCTGTTCCAGTTGCAAGCGTATTTCTGCATTTAAATCTACAAAAATCTTACCGTTCTGGTGAAGTACGCTTTGGGCTGAAAATTGGCAGGCGGTGTCCGTCTGTACTTCA
The DNA here is from genome assembly GCF_021632165.1 of Candidatus Avelusimicrobium fimicolum. Lineage (NCBI taxonomy): Bacteria > Pseudomonadati > Elusimicrobiota > Elusimicrobia > Elusimicrobiales > Elusimicrobiaceae > Candidatus Avelusimicrobium > Candidatus Avelusimicrobium fimicolum. The sequence goes on along the minus strand of NZ_JAJWTS010000001.1, from coordinate 222,817 downwards.
AAACAGCACTTTTGGATATGTGGCCCCAAAAAGGCGAAAAGCGGATTTTTTACCCCGGCTTGTTTTAAGGCCAAAGCGGTTTTGTGGGGCAACTTTTTAGCCACCCCGCGCCACCCGCAATGGGCGAGCGCAAAAACGGTCCCTGTATTGTTCCATAAAAACAAAGGTACACAATCTGCGGTTAAAACAGCCGCTCCCCACCCCGGGCAGTTAGTAAATACCCACGCATCAGCCTCTTGGAGCGGTTTTTGGGCAAAAGTCCGGGCTTCGTCAGGCGAGGAAATAAAAATAATTTTATCGCTGTGCGTTTGGTGAAAATGCAAAATTTTTTCCGGCGGGATATCCAACTCCTGATAAATGGGCGTTTGGAGGGCAGTTTCGCGCATATTGCCTGTCTGGCGCGAAAGTGTCCCGCCAATTAAACCTGCTGCCAGCATTTGGTTATCTGCGTAAATTTTCATAAAAGTTTTTTTAAATGCACCGTGGATATTTTATCCGCCAGTAAAATTTGCGCCAGCCTTTTAAAGCGTTGCGGGGCATCACTGGCATAAACGGTTATGCGCCCTTTTCCTGTGGTTTGCGCTAAATGGTGCTTGCGTAGGAAAACTTGCGCGGCTTCGGCCAAGGTGTCGGCGGAGTCCACCAACTTGACTTGTTCACCTAAAATGCGGGCTAATACTGCTTTTAGTACCGGATAATGGGTGCAGCCCAAAATAACGGTGTCGGCTCTGCTCTGTTGTATAGGAAGCAAATATTCGCGCGCAATCAGTTCGGCGGCGGGTTTGTTCGTCCAGTTTTCTTCCACGAGCGGCACAAACAGCGGGCAAGCCTGCTGAATAATACGTGCGTTGGGGAGTTTTTTTAAAAGTGCCTTGGGATAAGCCTTGCTGTTTACGGTGCCCTCTGTGCCTAGTACGGCAATATGTCCGTTTTTAGTAACATTGACCGCCTTGGTGGCGCCGGGTTCTATTACACCCATAACAGGTACGGCAAGTTTCTTTTTCAGTTCGTCTAATGCTTGGGCCGAGGCGGTATTGCAGGCCACCACAATCAGTTTGACGTTTTGCTCCTGTAAAAAGCGGCCTATGGCCAGGGATAGGCGCGTTACGGCTTCTTTGGATTTGGAACCGTACGGCACATTGGCGGTATCGCCGAAATAAATTAAATTTTCGTGCGGCAAGGTGCGGCGCAGTGCATTTAAAATTGTCAGCCCGCCCAGCCCGGAATCAAACACGCCAATCGCTTTTTTTGTCATATGCTTATTATAGTAATTATATATCGGTTGGAACAAAGGCCTTTCTTTGTGCTAGAATATCCTTATGCTGAAAAAGGCGTTGTTTTTATTAATGGTTGCGCTATGCTTGTCCGCAAGCGCGTTTGCCGCGCCCAAAAACCAAAGTGCTCCGCTTTTGGTGGGGGGAAATTTCTCGTCGCACGCAACCCCGGCCCCCAATGCGGCTGTTTTCAATCAGGCTGCCCGCAATGCCGAAATTGCCCGCTTAAACGATTTGCTCCGCCAACAAAAATTCCAAGAGGCTATCAAGCGCGTAAATGATTTAACCGCTAAAAATTTTGTAGATAACCGCTTCCATTTGATTTTGGCTATTGCGTATGATGGCCTGACAAAATATGATGATGTTATTTATACGGCCGGACAGGCGATTGCCGTAGCCCCGCAGGACTCGCGCGCCTATATCTTGCGCGCAGGGGCCTATTTGCAACAGCAAAATTATGAGCGCGCACGGTTAGATGCGGATATGGCCTTAAAACTGAATCCCGCCTCTCGTCTGGCGCAAAAATTACAACTGGAATTAAACGAAAAAACAGCCTCTAAAACAGCCAATGATGTAACCACGCCAACAGCGGCCAAAAAGCCCGCACCGCGTTGGGTAACGCTGTACTTTTTAGCGGTGTTTGTGGCGGTATTGCTGTTTGTATATTGGCGTTATGAAGATGTCTTCCGCCAACCGAAAAATGCTTTCAGCCGCCGCGAAGTGGACGTAAAAGAACAGTACGATTTTATCCGCCAAATCGGCGAAGGCGGTATGGGTAAAGTTTACGAGGCTTATGATAAAGTTTTAAAGCGCAAGGTGGCTATCAAACGCGTGCGCCCGGAATTGGTGCGCAGTTCTTATGTGCGCGAGCAATTTTTGTCCGAAGCGCGTATGGTGGCCTTGCTGCGCCACCCGTGCATTGTGGAAATTTATACGGTTATTGAGTCCGAAAGCGCGCTCTACCTGGTGTTTGAATATGTGGACGGGCAAACCTTGGAAACCCGTTTGGATATTGACGGACGTTTGCCCTTTTCCAAGGCTAAAAAGATTTTTGAATATGTCTGCCGCGGTTTACACTATGCGCACTCGCAGGATATTATCCATTGCGATTTGAAGCCCGGTAACATTATGATTTTTGATGATGACAAAGCCAAAGTGATGGATTTTGGCGTTGCCAAAAAGTCCGTGGACCACGAAACGGGCGCACGCACCGTGGCCGGAACGCCTGCTTATATGGCGCCGGAACAGCAGAAAGGCTTTATGCGCAAGCAGAGTGATGTGTATTCCTTGGCTTTGTGTTTGTATGAAGCCTTGGTGGGGCAAGTGCCGTGGACGGTAAAGGGTTTTGATATCGCCAATAAAAAAATTGTGCCGGTTTCCAAACTGGCGCCGGATATTCCCCCGGCTGTGGACCAACTGTTGGAAGATGCACTGAAAGAGGACCCCAAACAGCGTATTCAGTCTATTGACGAGTTTTGGAGCCGCTTGGAGGCTATTGAGCCGTTGCCCGAAGACCCCGAACGGACGCACTATTAAAATTGTTTTTTGTGCCAAATAAAAAGCCCCGGATATTTGCCCCGGGGCTTTTCTCTGGCGAATAAAACTATTTCAGCACTTTTTGGGCGGCTATAAAAATATCTTCTAGCGCGCGGAAAATGGGTTTTTCACCGAAGTGCGGCTCCCATTTGTAGCGGGCCAATACGTCGCTTACGGCAAAGGCCGCCGCGCCCTGTGCCTTGCGTTTGGCGCAAATGGCATAAAAGGCAGCCGTTTCCATTTCCACCGTTAAAACGGATTCTTTTTGATAGTGTTTTACCTCGGCTTTGGTTTCGCGGAAGATTGCGTCTGTTGTCCAGTTTCGCCCGGTATGAAAATTTTTACCGTCTGCTTCCAACTGCTTTGAAAGTTTGCTAAAAAGCGTCTTGTTGGGTTTGGCGGTCTCTTTATTGGTGTAACAGGGAGAAGTACCGTCATCACACAAGGCTTCGCTTGCAAGCACAATGTCGGCCGGTTCTACTTCTTCTTGCAACGAGCCGGCAAGCCCGATAAACACAAATTCCTTTACACCTAAGGCAATTAACACCTCTAAGGCCATTGCCATACCCGGCGCGCCGGAACCGAAATTGGTTACATAGCACAAATTTTGTCCTTCCAAAACGTAAATGTCTGCCTCGCAATTATATTTTTTATATTTGGCGTGGCTTTCCACATAGCGCGTTAAGGAGGAAATGGGGCACAAAATAGCCTTGCCCGGCAGTTTCAGCCCGGCGGCAACGTGGTTTACATAACCGGCGGGTGTGGAGATTTCTTTTAGTGCGGCTTTTTTATTTTTTGGGAATAAGATAGTCATATTTTTGTAAAATTTTAGAGTTGTGCGTTTGCGCACATATATACTATACAAAAAAGAGAGTATTTGTTTATGGAAAGTTTTACGCAGGGAATTGTCCGTTTAAACGCGTTCTTATGGGGTGCGCCGATGCTCGCCTTGATTGTGGGCATTAGTTTGTATTTTACCTGTAAATTGCACTTTATCCAAAAACATTTATTTAGCGCGATTTCTCTTTCTATCAAAAAAAGCCGCTCAGCGGGTGTTATCAGCAGTTTCGGGGCATTGGTGGTGGCCTTGGCCGCTATGGTGGGAACAGGCAACATTGTGGGCGTCAGCGCGGCGGTATCCACAGGCGGGCCGGGGGCACTCTTTTGGATGATGCTTTCCGCCTTTTTGGCGATGGCGACTAAGTATGCCGAATCGGTTCTGTCCGTTAAATACCGAGAAACAAACGAAGCGGGCGAATATGTCGGCGGCCCGATGTATGTGCTTAAAAACGGGCTTAATATGAAGAAGACCGCCCTTGTTTTTGCGGCGGCTACGGCCCTAATGGGGTTTGGCGATGCGCTTATTCAAACCAATTCTTTGGCGGCGATTTACGGCTCTGTTTTTAGTGTGCCTGCTTATTTGACTACGGCGGTGCTTGTCGTGCTGACTGGGAGCGTGATTTTAGGAGGCGTGCGTAAAATTGCCGCGCTGTGCAAATGGCTGGTGCCGGGAATGGCGGTGTTGTATATAGTGTTATGCTTGACCGTGCTTATTTTGCATTGGGAAAAATTCCCGTGGGCGGTGGTTTGTATTTTTAAAAGCGCGTTTAGCGGTACAGCATTAGTAGGCGGGGCAATAGGAATAACACTAAAAGAAGCGGTGCGCTACGGCGTTTCACGCGGGGTGCTGTCCAACGAAGCCGGCAGCGGTAGCGGCGCGATTGCGGCGGCGGCTGCCCAAACACCCAATCCGGTGCGCCAAGGGTTGGTGTCGGCAACAACGGTATTTTGGGACACTCTGGTTATTTGTTTGCTTTCGGGTGTAACGGTGGTAGTGGCGGGCGATTGGCAGAGCGGTACGTTGTTTGGGGCGCAACTGGCACAAAGTGCTTTTTCCACTTTGCCGGGCGGGTCGTATTTTCTGCTTATGTCGCTTACGCTGTTTGCGTTTTCCACCTTGGTTGGTTGGAGTTATTATACAGCCAAGTCGGCCCAATTTTGCCTGGGGGTAAATGTGGAGAAACCCATATATGTCTTATGGCTCTTAATGATGTGTTTGGGCGGTTTTTTGAGCCCTAAATTGGTATGGGAGTTGGCCGATACTGCGATTGCGGTAATGTGCGTGCCAAATATTTTGTCCCTGTGGTTGTTACGCGGGGTGGTATTTGGCGAAACAAAAACTTATTTGGCCCAAGAGTTGGCTTTTGCCCGTAAATAAGACGGCAAAAAACTTTACAAGGCGGTTTGTAGGTGGTATCATTTAAATATATATCATCCGGCCCAGAGGCGTAAAATGCTTAAAAAATATGAAATAAAAGATAAAAAACTGCTGGAAACAGATTCGTCTTCCGCGCAGGTATTTTTATATACAAACCCGACGGTGGACGAACAGCGGTTTTTGGTGGAGTCCTATCAAATTGACGAACACACATTGGCATCTTCCCTAGACCCGGATGAATTGCCGCGTTTGGAGTTTGAGCCCGAACATATTGCAATGATTTATAAACGGCCCAAAAATTATTCCGGCAAAGACCAGTTGGAATTTAAGGTCGCTTCTGTTGGTATGTTTTTATTTGAAGATAAATTAATTGTGGTGCTGGCGGAAGATATTCCGCTGTTTGTGGGCAAACGGTTTCACTCGGTATCGTCTATTAAAGAAGTCTTTTTGAAACTGGTGTATAACTCTATTTCACACTATGTGGAACACTTGCGTATTATTCATATGATTTCGGAGGAAATTGAAGATAAAATCACCGAGTCTGTGGATAATACCTATTTGTTAAACCTGTTTAGTTTGGTAAAAAGTTTGGTGTACTACGCCGAGGCTATTACCTCCAACGGGTTTGTGTTTGAAAAAACGCGCAACCTTTCCGCCCGTATCGGTTTTGACGAAAAAGATGAGGAAATGTTGGATGACATTATTGTGGAAAATATGCAATGCAAAACGCAGGCGGATATTTATTCCAACATTTTGGCGCAGTTATTGGATGCGCGTGCTTCTATCGTAAACAACAATTTAAACCTGCTGATTAAAAAACTAAACGTTATTACTATTTGGATGATGGTGCCTACGTTAGTAGTAAGTGCCTACGGTATGAACGTTGCTTTGCCGCTCTCCAACCACCCGGACGCCTTTTGGATGATTATGGGCGTATGTTTGATTTTGGTATGGCTGGTAATGATTTATTGGCGGCACAAAAACTGGTAAGTTTTACCTAAAAAAACCCGGGGTCTAAATGGCCCCGGGTTTTTTAGACAAACAAATTTATTTTTCTACTTTAATGCCTCTAAATGCCCGATACAGTACGGCTAGCAAGCCGAATACTACATAGAGCGAGAACACGATAAAAATCACGTCCTGCGGGAAGCGAATCAGCATTACAACCAAAAATACAATCAGCAGTAACACCCATACGCTTAACCGTTTTTCGCGTTTGGCCTTAAAGGCGGCATACGGAATATTGGATACCATTAATAAAGACAATACAAGCATAGCAAACCATACAAAATTGTACAGGTGCGGCAAATACAAGGCTAAAAAGTGAATATTTCTTCCGCCCATATCACCCAGCATAATGCTGTAAGAAATGGCAAACGAGGCCAAAATAGCCGCCGCCGCCGGAGTGGGCAAACCGGAGAAATACTTTTTAGAGCCTTGTCCTGCATAGGCCATTGCGTTAAATTTAGCCAGGCGCAAGACGCCAAAGCAGGCGTACACGCACGCAATGGGTGCGCCCCACAAGGGCTGCGTATGCAGTACAAAGAAATACATTAGCAAGGCCGGAGCCGTGCAGAAGGAAACCGCATCTGCCAAGGAATCCATTTCCACACCAAAGTTGCTTTCTGCGCCCAACAGACGGGCCACGCGACCGTCAAACATATCAAATACCATTGCGAATAAAATCAGCCACCCGGCATGCGCAAAGTTTCCTTTGGAGGCAGCCAAAATGGAGAAAAAACCGCACGCTAAATTCCCCAACGTAAAAAGCGAGGGAGCCGTCATTGCGCCGGTGTGTTTCAACTTTTCAACGACCTTGGTTTCTTTATTTTCTTCCATAAAATCCTCTATTTCCACAAGCCTAACACGGTAATGCCGCCCTGCACTTTTTGGCCTTCTTTTACCAATACGCGCACTTTTTCTTTGGGCAGATATACAGCCACTTGGGAGCCGAAACGCACCAACCCTAAATGCCCGCCGATTTTAATGTCCTGCTTGGGGCTGACCCAGCACTCAATGCGCCGCGCAATAGCACCCGTGATTTGTTCCACGTGGGCAAAACGGGAGGTGTCGCCGTTTTTAAAAATTTGAATAAGGTTGCGTTCGTTTTTGTCTGCTTCCGGGTTGTTTGCAAACAGGAAAGTACCTTTGTTGTAAAAAATATCGCCGATTTTTCCGTTTACGGTCGCGCGTTGGACGTGAACGTCAAAGATAGACAGAAAAATGCGCACCACTACGGAATTAGGGTCATCTTCTGTTTTTATGGAAAGAACGGTGCCGTCTGCCGGGCAGGCGATTTCGTCATCAGTAAATACAGTTTCGCGTTTCGGGTCGCGGAAGAAGAATGCGCAGAAACAGCCAATCAGCAAGAATAAAAGGCCAAGCACGCGGAAATCAAAAAACAAAAAGACCGCAGCCGCAGCCACGGCGATTGCAAAAAATTTAAGCCCCAAAGGCAAAACTGTGCTAACCCAGCCAAAACATTTGGCAAGTGTACGGTTGATGTCTTCTAACATATTTTTTCGTACTGGTGGGTGTAATTAAATGGCAGGATTTTTAAGTGGGCAGGGGGGGACTTGAACCCCCACGACCTTGCGGTCAACAGATTTTAAGTCTGTCGCGTCTGCCATTCCGCCACCAGCCCTCTTATAGATTTATTTTAACAAAAAAACACGCACTTGTACATTTTTTTATATTGCCGTCCGAAAATTACTTGTCAAATGTTTTAAGCCCGTTGTAAAATTTACGGCAAAACAGTGTTTTTACACCTAATTTTTTTAAGGATTCTTGTAATATTCTGTCGTCAGTTACTGCAATGACGCGCTGGCCGCTTTGGCTTAAATAGTCCGCGCGTTCGTAAATAATTTGGTCGGCGCTGTCTTCTTCCGAAAAAGAAATATGCACACCCCCGCGGTAAAGCGGGCCGACTGGGCGGAAAGAGCCGTCAAAAATCACTTCGTATTGGTGCATTGCGTAATGCTCGTCTTGCGAGATATCGGCCAAAAAATCCAAAAAATCTGCGGTTACTTCTTCTTCCGTGCGGGCAAATTCGTATAAAAAACTGCGTACCAGGTTCAGCCCGTCAATCAAATATATAGTCGGTTTTGTGCTTACATACATAATAAGGTTGCCTTTCTTTGCCAAAATTGTTATAAGAAAATGATACAATATAATGCTAATTCACAGGAAGCGTTCTTTGACAATTTCCGTATTTTACGGGGGTGTAATAGATTCGACGGGTATCTGTTGCCGCCCGGGAGCAAGTGCCGGTTGGCCAGGCCGGCTAAAATAGGGCCACAAAAATAACTAACGACAATCAAGTCGCTTGGGCTAACGCTTAGTCCCACCGCGCCGCTGGTGTCTTCCATACGCTAGCGGAGTGCGGTCAATATATGGAATGCTGCAAAGCAGGCGCAGTTCGTCCGGCTTTGCATAAGACCAACGAACTAAACCGCAAACGTGCCGCCTTGCGCTTAGTTTGCGGTTAATTAAGCAAGGCTAAACTTGTAGTGCCCGGATGGAGAAGATGTTCGGACGGGGGTGCGAATCCCCCCACCTCCACTTTTTTGCTTTATTAAAAAAGTGAAGTTTCAAAAAATATCTTGTAACTTTTTCTCATTGCAGAAAAAGTAAGCAAAAAGGCTCTTGTCCTTTTTCTGGTGGCAGAAAAAGAACGAAAAAGACCACGCAACCGGGGAACCATAAAAATTATTTTAAAGGACATTTTTACAACTCGCCTAAGCGGCTCAGACAAGTAAAAATTTTGTCATCTTTAAAATAATTTTTATAGACGGTGCCAAAGGTCGCGTTTTAAAGATAGAAACAACAATACGGAAATTGCAAGACATTATAGATTTAATATTTTTAACGGGAGAAAGTATGGCATCTGAAATTAAGTTCGGCACCGACGGTTGGAGAGGCGTGATTGCTTGGGATTTTACGTTTGAAAATGTGCGCCGTATGGCACAGGCTTTGGCGGACTATATCAACGAAAACGCTCCGGGAGAGGAAGGCTCCAAAGCCCCTAAAATCTTCGTTGGTTACGACAGACGTTTTATGTCGGACCTGTTTGCCGCCGATATTGCAAGTATCTTCCGTGCCAATAAAATAGATGTTACTCTTTCCGCCAGTCCCATTTCTTCCCCGGTGGCCGCGTGTTTAAGTTTAAGTAAATGTTGGATGAGCATTATGGTTACGGCCAGCCACAACCCGGCCAACTATAACGGTATTAAAATTAAACTGGCGGGCGGTTCGGCTCCGGCGCGTGTTACCAAAGAAGTGGAGGAATTGCTGGACCAAAATTCCGTGCTGCTCCTTTACGGACAAAAAGCCGACAAAAAGGACGTTACCGACGTGTATTTAAAATATGTAGCCAGCCATATTAATGCCAAAAAGTTAAAAACCTTTAAAGGCAAAGTGGTAATGGATTATATGTATGGTGCGGCGTCAGGTTATTTGGAAAAGTTCCTGCCCGAAAAACAGGTCATTGCCCTGCGTGCCGAACACGACCCTACTTTTGGCGGAGAACAGCCCGAACCGGTGGAAAAGAATTTGACAGAACTTAAAAAAACGGTGGTAGCCAAAAAGGCCGCCTTGGGTGTAGCCTTTGACGGCGACGGCGACCGAGTAGCCTTAATTGACGAAAAGGGCACCTATTTGACCCCGTGCGTGATTGCCGCCGTACTGTGCGACTATTTTATTAAACACAAAAAATTAGACGGGAAAATTGTGCAAACCGTTTCTATGGGTTATCTGCTGAAACGTATTGCCCGCAAACACGAAATGCTGTTTGAGGAAGTCGGTGTGGGTTTTAAAAATGTGGCCGAGCGTATGAATTTGGATGATGTGGCCTTTGGGGTGGAAGAATCGGGCGGATTTGCCTGGAAGGGCAATTTGCCGGACCGCGACGGCCTGACGGTGGCCCTGGCATTTTTGGACATTATGGCCCAAACAGGCAAAAAGTCCAGCGAACTGTGTGCCGAAGTGGCCGAAGAATATGGTGCGTCTGTATATATGCGCCGCGATTTGCCCTTGGCTAAACCGGTGGATAAGGGCGTAATGGCAGAAAAAATGCGCAAGAAATTACCGAAAAAAATCAACGGGCAGCGCATTGCCGAAACGCTTACTTTTGACGGATTAAAAATTATTTTTGAAAATGACGAGTGGTTGCTTTTGCGCCCGTCCGGCACGGAGCCGCTCTTGCGCGTGTATGCCGAAACGGCCACTAAAAAAGACACGCAGGCATTGTTAGATTTTGGGGAAAAATTAATGGCCCCGTATGTAAAATAATATGTTAAAAATCGCATTAGTAGATGATTCTGTTATCTTGCGTTCCGCCATTAAAAATGTGTTGGAATCCTCCGGCTTTGAGGTAGTGTTTGAAGCGGGCGGTTCGGCGGAGTTGTTTTCCAAACTGGAAGGTAGCGGTGCGGGCCTTATCTTGCTGGATGTGTTTTTCCCGACGGAAAACGGTTTGGATATTTTGGCTAAACTGAAAAAAATGGCCCCGCAGGTTAAAGTGCTGATTGTAACGGGGTTAAGGCAAGACTCTATTTTGGAAGAGGCCGAACGCTTGGGCGCGGACGGTGTGCTGTATAAGCCGTTTGATACGGACGATTTGTTGGCGGCAATAGACCGCGTAAGCCGCTCTTAAAACCGTTTGTTTAATTTTGCTCCAACAACTAACAAGCCCCGGGGAAATTTTCCCCGGGGCGCACTTTTTTATAAGGTGTTTTGTATTATTGGTAACGGAAATATAAACATAGCAGTTATACCTTGGTAGCTTTGTAATTGCTTAAAAAGAAATCACATAAATATTTGTTGTTATAGCAACGCACCTGTTTGGTTCCCGCATAGGGTTCTAGGTAAGAATTAGCGTGTTCATAATAAAAAGTAAAAGTCATTTTGGTTGCATTGTAGTGGTTGGTGCCAGGAACATTATCACAATTTTTTTGCCCATATCCAGGGCAGAACATAACGTGTAAAGAGCCACGCCACGCATAATTTACAACCATCAACCAATCTTTGCATTTGAATTGTCCCTCGTGGTCGTCGGTGGATTTAATACAATCAGGGTAATCTATATCCAGTTCATTTGGCCCATTGGAATAGCGACCATTTGCTAAATAAAACATTTCTTGGGCTTGGCGTACTTTTTCGGCCATTTGAAAAGAGGAAACGAGTTTGGATTTGGTAACCGCCTTTTGATACTGCGGCAGGGCAACGCTGGCTAAAATACCGATAATCCGTACGACTACAAGTAATTCTATGAGCGTAAAGCCCAAGTGGTTTGTTTGCATAATTTCTCCTTGTGCTCTGTTTTGGAAAAATAGGCAAACAAAAACGGCTGCTATATTTGAGCCAACTCTAATAACCCAAAAATAACAGCCGTGACCTTTTCTGCCATATATAAAAAATATGGCAGAAAGCACTCAGCACGAAACAAACGGGTAATTAAGCCGTTTATTCCGTGCTTAAAACGACTGCTTTTGGATTAGAGTTGAGCCGCCGGTATCCCGGCAGCGCACCGTATTCTGCATACGGTTCCAAAAACAGATGCAAATTTTATCCTAAACATAACTGGTTTAGGGCAGTTTTACAACTAAAACTATTATAAAAACTTTTGTGTGTCTTGGCTAGTGTTTAAAGTTTCATCCACTTAAATTCAAAAAATACCACCGTGCTAAAAAATACCACCGGCCCCCAGCCCGCAATAAAGGGGTTGATGTAGCCGTTTTCGCCAATAGACGTAAACATAGACATCAGCCACCAAAACGTAAATGCAATCACCATAGAGGCAATAATGTTTACAATTTTGCTTTTGCGGCGTACGCTAATGGCAAAGGGCATCCCGAGCAAACACATAATCACCGTTACAAACGGCGTAGCCAGGCGCGACTGGCGCATAGTTTCTGCGGCATAGTGCGCAAGGCCGCTTTGTTTATAAAAATTAATACGCTTGGTTAAATCTCGTATGCTTAACAGTTTGTCCTCTACTTTATTGACGGACATTTCGTCTGGGCGGGTGCTGACGGGGGAATCTTCCTGTTCAAAGTGTTGTTCGGTGGTATCCATTTCGTCCACAAAGGTACGCTTAATACCGTTGGAAAACAGCCAATTTTTACTGTCTGCGTCCCAGACCATTTGGTCTGCTACGATTTGGGCCGCAATGTCCCAGGCGTCGTCGTAAGTATCCAATGAAACCTTTGTCATAGTCCCCTTTTTTAAGTCCACCTCTTTGGCAAAGAGCATTTGCGTAGGGGAAACTTTTATCACTACGTCGTGTTCGGTGTCCGGGTTGAATGAATCGGAGGGGCTTATGCGGGTATAGTAAATTTTATCGGCTTTTAAATTGAGCGGAGGCACGACGAATTCCTGCATTAGCATAGTGCCTGCCACCACGATTAAAATACACATAATAACGGGTTTAAACAGTTGGCGCGGGGCAAAGCCGCCCGCCACGCAGGCCGTCCACTCGCCGTTGGAAACCATTTCGGAAATGACGGAAATAGCACCCAGCAGGCACGCCACCGGCATAATGGTTGTCAGCCAATTGGGGAAAGTTGCTAGGGAGTAGGAAAGTAAATCTAAAATCGTGGTTGTGCCGTTGCTTAAATTCTTCATTTTTTCAAAGGTGTCGCCCAGTACAACCAACGTGGTAAACACACCCAAGGCAAAAAAGAACGGTCCCCAAAATTTTTTGGCGATATAATAATAAATGCGCATTAAATATTTAACCTCTTTTTCCACAGGTAATATGCCGCGCCGAGTCCAACAAAAATAGGCAGCCACGGGCCGGGATAGGCCACAAGAGCATATTTTTTACCTAAGGACAGACCTAACGTCATCAACAGGTAAAAGGAGAAAATGATAATTACACTAAACAGCATACCCCAACCTTTATTAGTGCGTTTGCCCAAGGAAAACCCAATCGGGCAACTGACAAATAACAAAATAATGGGGGAGAGCGCCAGCACATTACGCATACTGATAGAGGTTTTATATTCGTTGGCGGTTTCTTCGTCCAGCGGCATCGCGCGCAGACGGCGCAATAGTTTGGTAGTGCTCATTTCGCCCACACGCAAACGGCGCGTGTGCGCCTTTAAAAGCGAGATGCTCATAGTATAATCGTCAAAATTGGCGGCGATAATAGAAGATTGGTCTTTTTCATCCAGGCGCTGCATTTGGCCGTCTTTTAGTTGCAGGCCGATGGCGGTGTCGGTCAAAATCACCTTGCCTGTGGCGGCATTGACTTTGGTGGAAAGGGCCCCGCTGTCTGCTTTTTTAATTAAGTGAATCATATGCGCTACATTGGTTTTAGTGTCTAAATCTTCCAGATACAAATCCCACTCGCCCAGGTTTAAAAAGGTCTTAGGTTCTAAATTTACCTTTGTAATTTTACTGCGGGCTTCGTTGCGGCGATTTAAAAACTGTTTATAACTGCGCGGGGTGAGCCAGTTGCCCATAATTACTAAAATTACGGATAAAATAATGGCGCAGCACAGAAGCGGGCGGACAATTTCTTTAAACGAGAATCCCGCCGCGCGCAGCGCGATGAGTTCGCCTTGTTCACTCATATTGGTAAGCGTAAGCAAAATCGCGATTTGAAAGGCCATCGGCGCGCTTAAACAAAACACATCAGGCATAATGTTTAATAACGAAGACACTATCCACGCAAAACTGGTGCCGTACGTCATAGCCATATCCAGCACGCGGATAAAGTGGTTCATAAAGATAACAAACGTCAAAATCCCCAGCACGCCGATAAAAAAGGTCAGCAGGCTTTTGGCGATGTATTTGGTAAAAATACTGATGTGCATATATCTTATTCTAACAAAATATCACGAACCCCGGGGGAGAAATCGGGCCAAAGTGCCCAAGCGGGCTTAGGCCCTTTGACCCTGGCCGCAAGGAAAAATAGAATTATATAATACAAATATGAGAATTTTTACTTTATTTATTTGTCTGTTATTTGTGGCGCCGGGGGTGTTTGCACAAAAGTCCTCGTTTCTAAAACGAATATTTTCGTTGAGTCGGCCTGTTGAAGTTCCCGTTAAGGTTCCGCCGTCTGCGTTGCCCAAGGCCTTATCCTCGGCGTTGACGGCCCGTCCGGCGGCGGTTGCGCCTCTTTTGCGTGCTCCGGTGGTGTCTGCACTGACGCCCGAAATTAAGGCCGTTGTAGCGCAACACAAATCGGCCCGCACCGCACTTATCAGCGAGGTGTCCAAAATAAAACCTGCCGAAGCGCATATTGGGGCCTCTTTGTTGGAAGCACACAATATTTTTACAGGTTCTTTAATTGGAAGCGGCTTTGTGGTCCGTTCGGGCAGCGGGCGGCTGTATGCGGTTTTATCCTATCACGTGGTAGGTGGCCCGGGCAATATGGTGCATTTGCGTGTATTTAACGAAAAAGGCGAATCCCGGGATTACGAGCGTTTGTTTGTGTCCGCTTCCGGCGCGTATGGCATTAATTCTCCGGATTCGTCTATTGTGGAACTTCCGTTGGATGCGGCAGATTTTGTTAAACCGCTTCACCTGGCCAAACAGGCCCCCAAAGAGGGGGATAAACTGGCTGCTTGGGGTAGCCCATATGCGGTGCAGGGATTGGCACGGCTTAGTAATTTAACGCTTCTTAACGCCAAAGGCGTTAAACTAACCATACAGAGCGAGCAGACGCCCTTTAAAATGGACGGTCTTTGCGGAAGCCCCGTACTTAACGAAGCGGGCGAGGTGGCAGGTATTATTGACGGATTTCATAAGGATTCCTTGCACTATTTTGCCGCCGATGCGCGCTTTACCCTTTCGTGGTTGATTGGCAATTACGAGCAAAATATGGTTCCAATGTTTGAGTATAAGTTAAACGGCCGTGCGGCATTTTGGGTGGCGTCCGGCGAAAGCGTAGGCGAAGTGCGGTGGTTAAACTCCCGCGGAAAGGTAAAGGAAAAAGTCTATCTGCCGCAGTACCCCGCTCCGTTTGACCCCGCCAAACTGGAAGAGTTGTTCCCTCAGGCCAAAGCCGGGGATGTGTTGGAATTGGATATTTTAAAGCACCGGGAACTGCACCGCACCGTTACGGTGGAAATAGACCAGCCGTAGGTATTTTATATCTTCACTTAAAAGGAAGCCGATGGGGCTTCCTTTTTCGTTCCCCGCCGTCAAAACAAATATTATAAAATGAAACAATGAGGCTTTATCCCCTAATTAAACTGTTGCGCCAAGCCTTGGCTGTATTGCTTATCCTGCAATTTACGTTCGCTCTTCCGGCGGGCGCGCAGTCGCTTCCGTACCGATTGGTGGATACGGACCAGTACGATATTTTTAGGGAAGACCAGCAAGCCAAAGAGGAACAGAAACTGGCCTTGGAGGACCCGCCGGATGACGCAAACCTGTTAAAATACTCCAACGAGTTTTGGCGGCAGGCGGTTACGTCGGTGGAGGGGGCTTATAAACTAGACAAAGAGCCGGAGCCTATTCCCGATTTAACGCTTTTGAACCCCACTTTGTCTTTGCCTTTGTACGGCACGAGTATCGCTCTCACGGGCCGCTATGTGCTGGGGTTTAAAATGGCATCTAAAAAATATAAGAAAGACGACAATAACAGCGTGGACGAGCGCAGCGACAGCAGTTTTGAAATGGACCAGCAGTTGCAGTTAAAAATGCAAGGTAAAATTTTGGAACGCGTGTTTGTGGATATTGACTACGACGACCAGCGGGAAGAGGAAAAAAGTATTTCCGTGGCTTACCGCGGCAAGCCGGGGGAACTGGTGCAACTGGCTGAATTTGGCGATATCAAT
The DNA here is from genome assembly GCF_021632165.1 of Candidatus Avelusimicrobium fimicolum. NCBI lineage: Bacteria > Pseudomonadati > Elusimicrobiota > Elusimicrobia > Elusimicrobiales > Elusimicrobiaceae > Candidatus Avelusimicrobium > Candidatus Avelusimicrobium fimicolum. The sequence continues at coordinate 206,996 of NZ_JAJWTS010000001.1, read as the reverse complement.
TTATCCCTGCCGCAGACTGAGTTTATTGCGTACGAAAAGCAACTTTTCGGTGCTAAAATGCACTTGCAGCATAAGAACGCCAACCTCTATTTAATCGGCTCCCAAACCAAGGGTTCCAGCAAGCAAAAGCAATTCGTGGGCAGCAGCGTGGCGGAAATCGTTTCGTTGGCTGATAAAGATTATATCCGCCGTACTTATTACGATTTGACCTTTGGCGGAAACGTGCCCGACAACGCGCGTGATACCGCGCTGGATAATGCCTATTCCCAATGGAAAACATATATCGGTTCCATTTCCCCCGGTTCGGAAGAAATTTATTTTTATAACAACAGCACTTCTTCTGATTTTGTGCCTATAACGCTAGATGCCACCGATTTTATGGGAAGTGCGGTTTATAATGCAAAATGGGAACTTTTAACCCGCGGTACGGACTATACCATAGACTACGCCAGCGGTATTATTACTTTTAAACGCACCATTAAGGCGGAAAGCGTATTGGCGGTGGACTACCGCGGAACGACGGGTAACCGATTAAGCAGTTGGGGAACGCCTAATACTATTAAATTAATCAAAACCGAAAACGACCAATCCACCCTTACTGGCACCGAACAAACCGCTACCAAAATGGAGTTAAAGACCTATTACAATATCGGCGCACAAAAAATTACGCCGGATAACGGAAAAGGCAACTTTATTTTGCAGTTGCAGGATGCTAACGGGCAGACTGTTACGGACCCGAAATACCTCTATCCCTCCACTATTATTATGGATTTTGATACGGGTATCTTTTATTTGCAGAGCCGTCTTGAAGATAAAGGCCTTTACGGCACTACGCCGACGTCTTCCAAAAATATGACGTTCAAAATACAGTACGAGTCCACGGTAAAAACTTATTTTATTGAGGCGGACATTGTCGTCCAGTCCGAAACCGTTAAATTAAACGGCCGCACCTTAACACGCAACAACGATTATTACATTGACTATACCTCCGGCTTTATTACTTTCTACAAGGGAGATGAAATTACCGAAAACTCCACGATTGATATCACTTATGATACGACCAACGGCTCAAACTCCAACAACTCCGTAATGGGGGGACGGTTAGATTACAAACTGTTTGATAAAATCGTAATGGGGGCCACCGTGCTGAAAGAAGGCGGCGACAAACCCACCACAGTCCCGCAAGTAGGCGATTATGCCAAGGACCTTTTAGTTTATGGGGCGGACATTAACGGGAAGGATATCAAACTGGCGGAACCTTTGTCGGTAGATTTCAGCGCGGAAGTTGCCAAAAGTGTCAAAAAGCAAAACCTGTTCGGCTACGCGATGATTGACAGTATGAACGAAACCAACGAGCAGGTGGCGGGATCGCGCATATTCCGGGATTGGATTATTGCGGCCAACCCGAGCGGAAAAAGTGCGTTCTGGAATTCTATCCGTTGGGATACCCAAGACTTGCCGTCGTTGGAAATCAACCCGCACTCTATTGCCGATTACAACGATAAACAGCAAGTGCTTGTCATTGATTATGATTTTACCAAAGGAGTCAATTTTTACGGACGGGATGAAGTGTCTATCGTCTATCCGCTCAGCACCAGCGGTTTGGACTTATCCAATAAGACTTCTTTTGAACTGACTATGCTGGGCGAGACCGGCGGCCCTAAGGTGAACTTTACTTTTGGTAATATTTCGGAATATTCGGATAATTCTATGGGTATGGAAACCCAATGCAGCGGCGGCGGGCTGGCCCCCAAGACGGAAGATGTTTACTGCCGCAACAGTTTGGCGCCGAACGAGGATGTCGGGTGGTCGTTTGTGGATCCGGACGGTGAAGAACACCGCTATAACCCGTTTGTAAATAACGTCTATAATCCCGAATCCCAGCCTAACGGACGTATTGATACGCAGGATTTAAACGGCAACGGAAAATATGATGAGGAAAAAATCCCCTCACAGGGAAATTTCGGTTTTGCGGGGGCCTCTATACCCGGTTTGGCAGATAATGTGGCGGAAAATACCGCCTGGCAGACCTTTACCGTTCCCTTAACCATTAACGATAAAAGCGAATGGACCGCGGTCCGCCACTTGCGTATTACACTTAAAAAAGGGGATAAATTAAAAGGGCAAATTAAAATTGCCAATGTGTCTTTATCCGGCACGGCTTGGAACCCGCAGGAAAATGTATCTCCGTCCGTGTTTTCCGTTGCAGGTATTAATAACGTAGATAATGCCAATTATGAGCCTATTTTTGCAGACCGCACGGGCGACGGCCGACAGGTGTTTAATTACTTGTACGGTTCTGTGGATAATTACAAAAAGTCCACCGGTTCCGCTAACGCATTGGACCAATCCTTAAACCTCAAATTTAATACTGCCACCTTGGGCGACAACGAAGAAGTGTATGCCAACCGGAACTTTTCTACTATGGATTTCAGCCAACACCGCGAAGTGCGCTTTTTGCTTCACGGAGCAATGCAGCAGGGCACAGATACGCCCCTAAACCAAGACGGTACGGAATTTTTCTTAAAGGTCGGTACGGAAAGCAATTATGATAAAGTTGTGGTGCCGACCAACTTCCGCGGTTGGCGGTTGATTTCCTTAAAAATGGTGGACTCCAACGGGGACGGCATTGCCGATACCTTTGAAAACCAGTCCGACCCGTCCTATAATGTGCGGGTGGAACCCGTGCGGACCTCAAACGGAATTTTAAACTTCCAGGAAGTCAGTTTGATTTTAGCGGGGGTGCAAAAGGAAAACGGCACTTCTGGCAGCCAGGGCGAGGTGTGGCTCAACGTCATCCACTTGGCGGGTGCTATTACCAAAGAAGGCACGGCATACAAAGGCGATGTGGTAGTAAAGTGGGACGAGTGGGGCAGTGCCGGGGCTAAGTACAAATATCAGGACAGTAATTTTGAAACCCCTCTTTCCGTTGCCAAAAACCAAGAGGTTACCCAACAGGAATATTTCGTTAAAGTAAACAAAATTAAAGAATTCCCGATGGAAGCCAATTTGACTAAATCCAGCACGGTTACTCCCCTGATTACGGACTCCAAGGATTATAACACCGTCAGTTTATTGGATAAAGGCCAGGTGGACCGCCAAAGTACAATGGTGCGCGGCGATTTTATCAAGGACAACCTGCCCAAAATCGGCGTGGAGTACACCACGGACCAGGTAAAATACGACGTAATGAAGCGCCAGGATGATGCCCGCATTTACGGGGCAACTCTTTCTCATACGGCGGGTTCTTTCAAAAACATTTCCGCCGGATATCACATTACCGATTCGTCCATTGATTACGACCGCAGCAAACACTTGGAATCGGCCAATTACTATAATACGGATGAAAACACGCAAAAAATGAATATGAAGGTAACGTATCAGCCCAATAATTCTTTTACCTTTACGCCCAGTTACAGTTTAAGCAAAAGCAAGGAGGACCGCACCCAATATTCCGCGGCGACCCAGCAGGATATCAGTTACCCCAAGGCTTTAACGCAAAATACAGGCTTTAACAGTACGTGGAAGATTAATAAATGGCTGGCTCCGTCCGTCAGTTATAATATCAGCACGCAGGAAAACAACAACCTAAATGCAAAAACGCTGACCGCTTCCGGCACTCGTGTAGAGGTGGGCGTGGGCGAGGTGAAAACCGTCAACCGAAACGCGGACGGCGGCGTTTCCTTAACGCTTAACGGAAATGAACTGTTGCCGAACAGTAAATTATTAAACACGTTGGTTATTTCTTCCAGTTACCGCATACAAGACGCCGATGCGTGGGCTGATGTGGACAGCGGGTTTGACTCCCGCAAAGCGTTGTGGATTCGCGGCGGTTCTTTAAAAGACGTGGGCGATTACGGCTACCGCAAGAGTTTGATTTTGCGCGATACCTTTACTTCTACCCAGCGTTGGAGTCCGCTCGCCCGCTACGAAATGGGCGGTGCGGCCGCTCCGCTTAAAACCATTTCGCTGATTAACAACTTTACCAAAACCTTGCAGTCCAACGAACAAACGGGTACATCATACGATTCCACCAGTTTAACCCTGCCGGATATGACGTTTTCTATTTCCGACTTGGAGAAATTCTTTTACGGCGGACGTTGGTTCAGTTCGTCCAACTTAAAACTGCGTTACAGTTGGGTGGAACAGACGAATACGGGAACAGACGAGCAATACACCAAGCAATACGGCGGCGATTTGCGCTTTATGCTGTTTAACTATTTTGACACGGTGCTTAATTTTACGCGCAAAGATTCGGACAAAACCGACCTGCGTGCCGGAACCAGTTTGGAAACCGTGCACGATAGCGATATGTCCGCGCAGACGTCTTTTTATGTGGGTTCTTTGCGCGTAACGCCGAAAGTGTTGTATTCAGCACACGATAAGTGGCTGGTGGCTGGAAAAATCAGCGAAAGCACTACCACCACTACCCCCAGTTTAAACTTGCGGTGGGATTTTAATATTCCGCGCGGCATTAAATTGCCGTTTGTAAATAAAATGTATAACGCCACCAACCGCGTGATTTGGAATACCACCCTCACTTATACGGATAAAAAATCTCCGGTAGAGGTAAAGGATAACTACCAAATGTATGATGTTACCACATCATTGGATTATGAAATGTCGCAGAATCTGCGCTTTACGCTTTCCGGCGGGCTGACGGTGCTTGACCACGCCTATGTGGAAACCGAGGATTACACTGCCTACAATGTGGCGGCTAATGTAACAATTCAATTTTAATATGAAATACGGTGCGGCATTTTTTAAACTTGTGTTGCATTTCTTCCTGCCGCGCACCTGTTTTGCTTGCGGGTGCGATTTATCTTGGAACGCAAATGAACCCTTATGCGCGGAGTGCCTTTCCCGTTTGGACGCACCCGGGCCGCACATTTGCAAACGGTGCGGGGCAATGTTGAAGTACGGCGGGGCGCATTGTTTTGCCTGCCGGGGGAGTAAGGAGCGGAAATACAAATGCCGCGTAATTCGCTCTGCTTTTAAATTTAATACATCTTCCCGCGCGCTTGTACACGCTTTAAAGTATTCCCGGGCAGATTATTTGGCGAAATATATGGGTGCGCAAATGGCGGTGCGTTATAAAAACTACCCGGAACTGGCGGAGGCGGAAGTGGTAATGCCGGTGCCGCTTTTCCCTAAAAGAAACCGTACGCGTGGCTATAACCAAAGCGAACTGCTTGCAGAAAATTTTGCGCCCTTGGTGGGACTGCCGCTAGATAGCAAAAGTTTGGTGCGTATTAAAAATACGATTAGCCAAACCACTTTGGGCCGTGTGGGCAGATTAGCCAATATGAAAGGGGCCTTTGCGTATCAAAATCAGGAACCCATAAAGGGAAAAACCGTTTTGCTGATAGATGATGTGGCAACCACCGGGGCCACCTTGGAGGGCTGTGCCGAGGCGTTAAAAGCGGCGGGAGCCAAAAAGGTAATGGCCTATACTTTTGCCCGGGAATAAAAATTATTTTTTGTTAAAAAATCCTTTTTCGTATTGTTTCCCTTTAAAAATTACATTGTGTTTTTTTAATTCTGCTATAAATATAGTTTGGTCGCGCGGAGATAAATCATCCAGCAAGAAAAGAAATTGTTTGCCAAACATTAATTGCAATTTAAAGTATGGAACATAACTTGTACTCACTCTTCCGGGAGTATGTTTGTAGAAAATGGAAAAATAGGCAATTTGTCCGTATAAAAAATCTTTGTTGGGCGTATGGAAAACCAATCGGTCATCCGTAAAGGTACAGAGTATTTTTGATTTATTAAATAGTTTTATTATCCCCCAAAGGATACATACTAAACCGAGAATTATTCCAATATTTTCCATCCAATTTGTAGCGGGGTAACTACATCCCGCAATAAATAAACCTGCCACTAATAAGGTGATAGGGCGAGCATAAGGATAGGCTTCATAAAGTACGATGGAATTTTTTAAGCCGGTATTTTTTGACACAGTGTTCTCCTTTAATACTGAAATTTTTTGATAAGTTCTTCTGCGGAGTCCTCGGCCTGAAAGGGCAGTTCCGCTATACCGCGGGCTTTTAACTCCAATAGCAATGAGTCGCGGTCCTTTTTAGACAAGAATCCGAAATTTTGCATTTTGTATGAGTGGTAATTCTCTGTTACCAAGAATAATACTGTTTTTAATGTGAGTTTCCTCTTCCAGTACACTAGACGCTCGGCTAGGTAAAACCCCTTTACTTCCGGCCATAACAGTCGGTAATTTTTCGTGGATGTACTCGTCATTTCTGTTTGTTTCCACTCTATATGGTCCGGGTAAATTTTGCACACGGCCGGGGGAAAAAAGATAAGCGTAAAAAAATAAATGCTTACCGCCATACTAAGAATATAGATAAAAAGCAATTCCCGGTTGTGAAATAAACACAAGGTCAGCGTAATCATCCCTAGCGCGAGCAGGTACCCCAAGAATTTGTTAAAAATATTCTGGTGGAAAGAAAAGATTAGTTCGTTGTCCTTGTGTTTCATTTATTGCATTTCTTCTGCATAATGTTTACAATCATCGGGTCCACGCGGCTCATCCCTACGGTGGAAATACTGCCTAAATTTTGAATAGTCTCTTCTGCGGTACGGCCGACAAAACATTCCACTTCCGTAATGCCGTAATCGTGTATGGCCATATAGGCGGAGCGGATTGCCGCGTCGGTGGAACTGACAACTTTTAGCGCGCACCCGCTTTTTGCTCCGTCGCACAGCATACCGCCAATATCGCTGATGATGTTATTAATTGCCAGCGTAACAGCGGGTACGCAGTTGCCGCGCTGTTGGTAAGTGATAGCCGCCGTTGCTCCCACCCCTGCGGCAATCGCACAGCCGCAAATAGGCGCAAGTTCCCCGGTAAAGACTTTTACATAACCGTTTAACAAGTGGGATAGGGCAATACTCTTTAAAATGGTGGTTTCCTCTACTTCCATTTCCTTGCCTACTTTCCACGGTACCAAAATGGTTACGACTCCTTGGTTGCCCGATTCCCCGCTAGCCATAACGGGAACGGCTTGCCCGTCCATACGCGCATCGGCGGCGCAGGCGGTTAAAATTTTGGTGGACGAAATTAAGTCCATTTGCAGCAGTTTTTTGCGTACCAGTTCTTTAATGTAAAACCCTACTTTTTGCAAGGCTTGGCCCAGTTCGGCGGCTTTTAAATTCATTTCTACGCCCTTTTTGATGTATTTTAAATCTTCTTCGTCTGCATTATCGGCGGCATTTAATAAATCTTGCAGGGTGGCTTTTTTTAGGGCATTTTTAAAATCGTGCGCTTTTTGGGCACAGTTTTCAAGCGGTAAATGGTTTACTTTTATTTTATCTCCGCAAGATAAATACACCACGTCCGTATGGCTCCCCGCAATAACACATTTGGCGGTTTTATGGTTTTTGCCTGTTAGTGTACAGGCAATATAAAAGCCGTGCGCCTGTGGGGCAACTTCCATAGTCAGCAAATGCTTTTTTAGCATTTCTTTGGCTTGGGCCAAGACGGTTTTGTCAGCGGCGGATAAAATTTCCATATTCAGTTCCGGTTTGGCTAGTAAAATTCCCATTGCACCGGCTAACAGGTTTCCCTTTTCGCCGTCCGTGTTGGGTATTCTTACCCCCATACCGTTCTTATAGGTTCCGGCATCTAACTGAAATTCGGCTTTTTCTATGTCCGTTCCCAATTCTTTGGCGGCGTACGCGGCGCATAGTGCTACGGAAACCGGCTCCGTACATCCCATAGCCGGATAAACTTGATACTTTAAGACTTCTTTTAAAATGTTCATATTATATTTTCCCGTTTGCCTTTAAACTGTAATGAGATCCTTTGCCGATAATAATGTGGTCGTGTACCGAAATACCAAAAAGTTCCGCTGCCCGCAGCACCTCGCGTGTGAGTTCTATGTCCTCCTGCGAAGGGGTGGAATCTCCCGACGGGTGATTATGCACTAAAATGATGGCAGGGGCTTTGGCCGCTAGGGCGCACTCCACGATTTTGCGCGGCGAAACGGCCACTCGGTCAATCAATCCAGAAGCAATCGTTTCCGTGCCCATAACCGTATTACGCACAGAAAGATAAATCACTTCTAAACACTCCTCCTGCTTTCCGGAAAGCGAAGCGTTGCAGTATTCCAGCACCTGTTGCGGGGTGCGTATGGTTACGCGTTGTTTTACTTCGGCAAGCGAATATTTTTTAAATACAGCGCGAATCAGTTTTAAAAACTGTGCCGTTCCGGGGCCTACCCCGTCTATTTGCGAAAGTTGGTCCGGTGCCGCGTCCAGCACGGCGGCCAACGAGCCGAATTTTTTAAGCAGAGCCCAAGCAATCGGTTTGGTGTCTTTGCGCGGCACGGCATAAGTTAAAAGCAGTTCCAGGGCTTCGTGGTCCAGGAAACTGTCCAACCCTGCCGCCGCGAATTTTTCACGGATGCGTTCACGGTGTCCGATATAAGAAGGGTTATTTGGCATAGTGTTTCTCGTTTTTTATTATACTGTTTTTAATGCTAGAATAAATATAATCAAAATGACGTATAAGGGGGAAATATGAAACATATCGTCGTAATCGGCGGCGGGCCTGCGGGGTATCCGGCCGCATTAAAGGCTTCTTCGTTGGGGGCCAAAGTTACGCTGGTTGAAAAAAACAAAGTCGGCGGAGTATGTTTAAATTGCGGTTGTATTCCGTCAAAGTCGTTGTTGGATGCCGCGCACCGCTTTCATACGGTTAAAACCATTTCAGCCTTGTGTGCGGACGGCGCACAGGAACAGGCGGACAAACTGTTTAATCTGCTGGATTGGAAAAAAATCCAAGCCCGCCAACGCGCCGCTACTCGTAAACTGACGCAAGGGGTGTCCTTTTTGCTTAAAAAAGCAGGGGTAGAGGTAATAAATGGGGAGGCTTCCTTTGTAAACGAGCATACTATAAGCGTGAAAAAAGCGGACGGAACGGAACAGCAACTGGAAGCGGACGGCGTTATTTTGGCGACCGGGTCCGAAGCCTTTTTCCCGCCGCCGTTTGACCAAATAAAAGATAAAATTTACGATAATTCCACCCTTTTTGATATGCCTCATCTGCCCAAAGAATTAGTGATTGTCGGCGGGGGGGTAATCGGGTGTGAAATGGCCGACTTTATGAACGAATTGGGGGTTAAAGTAAGCATTGTGGAAATGCAGCCGCGCTTGTTGCCGTTGGAAGACGAGGGGGCCGCCCGCGTGCTGACACAAGCCTTTGGAAAAAGGGGTATTCAAATTTTCACAGGTGTAAGCGCGGAAGGAATAACTTGCGAAAACGGAACTTATACGCTTACGCTTTCCAATAGGCAAACCGTAACGGCTGATGCGGTATTAGCCGCTATTGGGCGCAGTGTGAATTTAAGCGCACTTAAAATGGAAAATATTGGCGTAACCTGGAACCGCAAGGGCGTACAAGTGAATCCGCAAACTTTGCAGTTAAAGGGTAATATTTATGCCGCCGGAGATGTAAACGGCCTTTTCCAACTGGCCCACGCAGCCAGCCGGCAAGGCGAAGTGGCGGCTTCTAACTTGTGCGGCGTTCCGGCGGTTTACCATAACGAAGGTGTGCCGCGCGCTATTTACACATCGCCCGAAATTGCTTCTATGGGTCTTACGCGCGCACAAGCCGAAGCCAAGGGACTGCCTGTTAAAACCCATAAGGCTTTTTTGCTTGCCAACGGACGTGCCGTAGCGCAGGACCAGACCGAAGGATATTACGAACTTATCAGCAATGCCCAAACCGGGGAAATATTGGGCGGTGTATTTGCCGGTGCGCACGCGGCGGAACTTATCCACGCAGTAAGTGTGGCCTTGGCCGCCAAAATGACTGTGGAACAGTTAAAAGAAGTGATTTTTGCTCACCCTACTTTTGCCGAATCTATCGGGGAGGCATTAAACAGATGAATCCCGTAACCATTGTGTTAGTACGCCCGCGCGACCCCAATAACATTGGGGCCTGCGCCCGGGCAATGGGAAATTTCGGGTTGTCCGACTTGCGCGTAGTGGACCCCTATGAACCTGTTTGGCGCGAATCTGTCAGTGCGGTTGGTGTGGGCGATATTATGCGGCAGGCTATAAAATGTGCAACCTTAGACGAAGCCTTGCAAGATACGTCCTTTTCTTTGGCCGCTACGGCTATTAAAAACCGCGAAATCAAGCAGGAAATCGTCCCGCTGCCGGTGTTAAATGAACGCTTGCAAACTGCTCCGCAAGGGCGTGTAGCCTTGGTGTTTGGCAACGAAAAGAGCGGCCTGTCTGGCGAAGATATAGAGCGGTGTGATGTGGTGCTGAATATCCCTACGGCGTCCAAACAGCCGTCTATCAATTTGGCCCAAGCCGTTATTTTGACTTGTTACGAACTATCCCGCCGTCCTGATTTTAAGGCAATCCGCCGCCCCGGCAAAGTACCCGCAAGTCCGACGGACGCGCAAAAGGAAATTTTTATTTCGTCAGCAGATGTGCTGTTTGAAAAGGCCGGGTTTAAGACCGATTTTTCGTCCGCCCAACGCAAAGCGCTTTTGCGCCATATGCTTTCCCGGCAAGGGCTGAGCCGGGAGCAGTTGTTTTTCTTAAAAAAATGGGCCGATAAATTGGCAGACAAACTGCCGTAAATAGCCCGGCCAAAGGCCGCCATATTTGTTAAAATATAACTAAGGCTTACAGGGGGCACAAATGGATTACAATATCCTAGTTATTAACCCGGGGTCCACCTCGGACGATATCGGCTATTACCGCGGAAATACATCCGTATTTGAGGTTACTGTCCGTTATTCGTTGACCGACTTGGAACCGTACGAAGGCAAAAATGTTACCGAACAGTTGCCCCTGCGCCGCAAATTGATTTTGGATTACCTGCTGGACCATAAAGTGCCGCTCAAAGAAATAAGTGCGGTTATCGGCCGCGGCGGATTTATTCACTCCGTAGAAGGGGGTGTATATGCCGTCAACGACCAAATGGTCAGCGACTTGGAAACAGGCCGCTATGGCGGAATCCACCCCAGCAATTTAGGCGGTATTTTGGCGCGTGAAATTGCCCAGTACGCAGGCTGCCCCAGTTTTATTGCCAATCCGGTCGTAATTGACGAAATGCAACCCGTGGCCCGCTATTCGGGTATGCCCGAAAATCCGCGTATTTCCATTTTTCACGCATTGAGCCAAAAGCGCGTGGCCCGTTTGATTGCGGGTAAATTGGGCAAACCGTACGAAAAAATGAATTGTATCGTTTGCCACGGAGGGGGCGGCATTACCGTGGGTGCGCACCGCGAGGGAAAAGTGGTGGACGTAAACAACGGATACGAAGGCGACGGCCCGATGACCCCGCAAAGAAGCGGCGGTACGCCAAACTCCGCCTTGGTGCAAATGTGCTATTCGGGCAAATATACCTTGCGCGATATGCGCCTTAAACTGCGCGGAAAGGGCGGCTTGGTGGCCTATACGGGCACTTCCGATGTAAAAGATTTAGAAGAATTTATCCGTACGGGTGAAAAACGCCCCGGCTCGCTCATTTGCTGCACGCGCGAAGAAGCCAAACTGGCCGAAGACGCAATGATTTACCAAATTGCCAAATACATTGGGGCAATGGCCGTAGTGTTAGAAGGAAAAGTGGATTTTATTGCGCTTACGGGCGGGCTGATGTATAGCAAATATATACCGCAGGCCATTAGCACTTATGTCAGTTGGATTGCCCCGGTATATGTGTTCCCGGGCAGCGAGGAAAAGGACGCCCTGCGCGAGGCTGCCCGCCGTGCGCTGGATAATCCTAAAATTGTAAAGAAGTACAGTTGATTTATAAAGTTAGTCTTGTAAGGAGAAAAGTATGAAATTCAAAAGTTTTGCCGATTTGATTGAACAAGTAAAAGGGAAATCAAACCGTGTAGTAGTGCCGGGCGCAAACAATAAAGAAGCGTTGACGGCTATCAAAATGGCCGACCAAAACGGCCTTATTTCCCACGGTATTTTGATTGGGCCGCTGGCTGCCGTCAAACAAACCGTAGCCGAGGTAGGTCTGGATGACAGCAAATTTGAATTTATTGATTGCGAAGATGTTCCTACTATGTGCAAACTGGCTGTGGACCAAATTTTGGCCGGTAAAGGCGACTTTTTGATTAAAGGTCTTGTGGATACCAAGTATTATATGAAGGCGATTTTAAACAAAGAAGCCCACTTGGTGCCGGAAGGGGCGCTTTTGTCCCACTTTGTGCTGTTCAGCACGCCGAAATACCACAAGCCTTTTGCGGTAACTGATTCCGCGGTGGTGATTGCCCCTACCCTGGAACAAAAGGCTAAAATTATCCAAAATGCCGTGAACACTATGCACAAACTCGGCTTGGAAACGCCGAAAGTGTCTTGCGTGTGCCCGGTGGAAAAAGTAAACGAAAAAATCCCCTCTACGGTGGATGCGGCGGCCTTGGCGCAGATGAACGCGGAAGGGAAAATCACCGGCTGCACGGTGGAAGGACCGTATGATTTATATATTTCTCTCTCGCCCGAACGCGCGGCCGAAAAAGGTATTAAAGGCAAAGTAGTGGCCGGAGATGCCGATATCCTGATGCTGCCGGACTTGGATGCCGCCAACCCGCTCTACAAAGCTTTGGCTTTCTTTGGCGACCATATGGAAGCGGCGGCTGTGCTCGTCGGCCCGAAAATCCCGGTCATTTTGCCTTCCCGCGCGGATGACCCGAAAGTGAAACTCAATGCTATTGCATTGTGCTCTTTCTTAAAGGACCAAAAATAGTTTAGAAAGGGGCGGCTTAACGGCCGCCCCTTGTTACGCTTATGAAAGAAAAATTCCTGGCTTTTATCCAACAGCATTACCGCCGCTACCACGATATTTTATTTTACACGCTTACGTTGAGTGTAATTATTGTGGCAACGGGGGTGGCGTTGCATATTTCGCACCTAAAAGATGTGCGGGAACTGGAAAATTTGCGTGAGCGCGAAATTCCGGTGCAGGAATTTACCATTAAAGAAAAACCGATTTATGTAGCTTTGCAGGAAGCGGGCCTTTCTAATCAGGAAGTTGCACAAATTGTGGGCAAACTTTCCACGGTGGCTGATACGCGCAAACTTCAAAAGAACGACACCTATTCCCTGTCGGTAGATGCCGATGGACATTTTATTATGCTGCTTCTTACGCAAGGTTTTAAACGCTATTATGTGGCCAATGTGGCCCACGTGGATGGTGCCTTGGTGGCGGGGGTAAGCGACGTGGAAATTAAAACCCGCATTAAAACTGCCGCCGGAAAAATTAAAGGCTCTTTGTTTAACTCTATGCTTGCCCGGGGTTTGCAAGTGCCGCTTATTTTAGATTTTACGGATGCTTTTTCGTGGACGATTGATTTTAACACCGATACCCGCAACGGCGACGAGTATGCCGCCCTGTGGGAAGAAAATTATACGGTATCGGGCGAAATAACCGGCCAAGATTTGCTCGCCGCTTCTTATAAAAGTGCAGACGGCGGAACTACTTACGCTTTTTATTTTGAAGATGATTTTTATGATGAAACGGGCAAAATGAGTAAAAAAATGTTCTTAAAATCGCCCATCAGTTTCCGCAATTACCGCATTTCGTCTCGCTTTTCTTACGGAAGGTTGCATCCTATTTTAAAAATTCGCCGCCCGCATTTGGGCATAGACTATGCCGCTCCTGCGGGGACCCCGGTTCAGGCCGTGGCAGACGGGACGGTAAAAGTAGCCGGATATAAAGGCGGTTTTGGCAATTATGTGGAAATCCGCCACGCCAACGGCTATATGACCTCTTACGGACATTTAAAAGGTTACGGCAAGGGTATTAAGGCCGGGGCCAAGGTCAAACAAGGGCAGACGGTGGGTTATGTGGGAAGCACGGGCCTTTCTACGGGGCCGCACTTGGATTTCCGCGTTAAAGAAAAAAATAAGTTTGTAGATTTTTTGAAAATGAAGAACCGCAATTCTACTGTGCGGGATATCCCCAAAGAACAACGCAAAGAATTTGAGGACTTAAAAGTGTTATACTTAAAAGAATTAGAAGCAGCCCAAAAGGCGGCCTTTGCTCCCAAAAAGGACGCCGCGGAGGACAAAAATGAAGCATAAAAAAATCGCCATTACCGGCGGCCCCAATAGCGGTAAAACGACAGCCCTGTCGGTGCTGAAAGAAACCTTTGGCCCGCAAGTGGAACTCGTGCGCGAAGCCGCCACAATGATTTTTAGCGGCGGATTTCCGCGGCAGGATAACAGCCGCGCGCATATTGAAGCCGCCCAGCAGATTATTTTCGTAGCCACGAAGGAAATGGAAGAATTGGCGGAACAGACATCCGAGGCACCGCTTATCGTGTGCGACCGCGGCACGGTGGATGCATCTGTTTATTGGCCGGACGGCCCGGACGCATTTTTTGCGCATATGGGCACATCCTTGGAAGCGGAACTGGCGCGCTATGATGCCGTACTGCACCTGTCGCCGCCGTCCAACCCGGCCTTTTACCAATCTACGCACGTCCGTACGGAAACCTTGGACAAGGCATTTGAAATTGACCGCAAAATTTTAAAAATGTGGGAAAAGCACCCCAACCGTTTAGTTGTGGGCGGCACCGAACACTTTTTTGAAAACGCGGAAGCCATTAAAAATTTTGTAGAAAAAATTATTAAAGGATAACTTATGAAAAAAATCGTTTTAACCGGCGGCCCCAGCGGCGGCAAAACCACGGCTCTTTCTATTTTGAAGGAAACCTTCGGTAACAAAATTGCCCTCGTGCAGGAAGCCGCAACCTTGATTTACAGCGGCGGTTTTCCGCGCAAGGACAACAGCCCTGTGCACATTGAACACGCCCAAAATATTATTTTTTATACTGTGCACCAGTTAGAAGAATTGGCCGAAAAGACCTCCAATGCCAAAATAATGGTATGCGACCGCGGGTCTATTGACGGAGCGGTGTATTGGCCCAAAGGCCCGGAAGATTTTTTTAAATCTATGCACAGTTCTTTGGAAGCGGAACTGGCGCGCTATGATGCGGTAATTCATTTGTCTCCGCCGCCCGAGAAAGATTTTTACCAGGCCACCAATGTCCGCACCGAAAACTTACAGCAGGCATTTGACCTGGATGACCGTATTTTGAAAATTTGGGAAAAACACCCCAACCGCTTGGTTATCCCGCGGGAGAAACATTATTTTGAAAAGGCGGAAATTATTAAGAATTTTGTAGAAAAACTTATTTCCGAATAATTAGGAGTTGCACAATATGTGGAATCCATTTAAGAAAAAAGAAGAAACAGCGGCCCCGGCGGCCGAGCCGGCTAAAAACGGCAAAAAGGAATCTATTGAGGAGCGCATTGAGCGGGAGATTGATTCTCTGCCTGCAATGATTAAAAGTAAATTGCAGGACCCGACCATCAAAAAGCGCTTTATTGATATCGCCAAACGTATGGAAAAGGACGGGGTGGACTTTAAAAGTATCCGCCAAATGAAGAAGTGGATGAAGAACCACGAAGCCGAACTCCGTGCGGAAAACGGAACTGCTCCCGCCAAGGTGGAAACGGTGGTTCACCAAGGCCCCCGGATTGGGCGTAATGACCCTTGCCCGTGCGGCAGCGGAAAGAAATATAAAAAATGCTGTGGTGCCGGAAAATAACGGCTTTTGAAGGAATAAAAAACCGCCCTGGGGAAATTTTCCCGGGGCGGTTTTAGGTTTAAGTTATCTTATTTCTGCAATCTGTTTAAGCGGCCTTGGGCACGGGAAGCCAATTTGTTGGTAGGATGATTAATAATCAGCCGTTTGTATATTTCTATGGCTTGCGTGTTCCGGCCTTGTTGTTCGTAAGCGGAAGCCAAATCAAACATAATTTGCGGTGCACGCGGCCCGGCGGGATGCGCCACGAGGGCTTTTTCCAATGCCTGCATATATTTGGTTTGGTCGTGCATACGCTTTTTGGCTACGTTGGCGGCTTCCAAGAGAGAGAACGTGCACTTTTCTTCGTCCGCACTAAACACATTGGCTGTTTTTAACAAAGTGTTATATGCTTCTGCGTAATTTTTGGTTTTTACATACACATCAGCCTTGCCGCGGTATGATTCGTATGCGGCTTTTGTATTGCCCAGCAGTTCAATAGATTTGTCGTAATTAATAAGCGCGCTGTCAAACTGTTTGTTGTTTTCATCCAAAATGGCCATATGCTTATAAACGACACCCGTTTCGGAGGAGCCGGGAAACTCCCGCAGTACACGCGTATAATATGCGGTAGCGTTGGCGGTGTCCTTTAAATTGTCGGCATAAATATCCCCAATAAGACGCAAACTGGCTGCTTTATAAGGTGTGGCAGGATACAGTTCTCCCGCTTTTTTGTATTGCGAAATAGCGGCTAAATAGTTTCCGTTTAGGCGGTGCAAATCTCCGTACCATAGTTCCACCTTATCTCCGTTTTCGTACTTGGGATGAAGCGCAAAAAAGGTTTCAAACGCTTGCGCGGCGGGGGCATATAAGGTGCGTCCCGGCAATTTAGAGAGCGCATACAAGGCTTCGGCTTCGCGGTCCGCTTCCGTGTCGGTTTCCGCGGGTAACGGAAGTGCAAAGAGTTGGTTTGCCGTTTCGCGCGCGTCTGCCTTTACGGCCTCGGCGGCTTGCGGCAAAAGCGCTTTTAATGCGTTGATATCTGCCGAGGGAAAGACCTTGCGTAGTTTAAAGAGCGAAACCAGCGCATTTGCATTGTTCTGCGCGCGTAAATAAAGACGCGTTTGAAGCAGAAGTGCATCTGCCGTAGCGGCTTGCCCGGGGTTTTGCGATACCCAAGTGCCTACATTATCTGCCAATGTTTTGGCGAAGGCGCGCTCGTCGCGGGTGGGGTCGGCGGAAATCGTGAGTGCCTGTTTTTTATAAAAATCCAACGCGGCGGACATATCGGCCGCTTTTACGGCCGGGGCGGCTATTAAAACCGCCGGGCTTGCGGCTCTGGCCTCGCGGGCACAGGCCGCTTTTACGGCCGGGGCGGCTATTAAAACCGCACTTAAAATAAGTAATAGTTTGCGCATAAGTTATCTGTAATTGGTGAATTGGAGTTCCACGCCGAAGTCGCCCTCTCTTAAAAGGGCCATCGTGTTTTGGAGTTCGTCTTTGGATTTGGACGATACGCGCAACTGGTCGCCCTGGATAGAAGCGGAAACCTTTAATTTAGCATCTTTGATGGCTTTGGTAATTTCCTTAGCCTTATCCGACGGGATTCCTTGTTGGATTTTTACCGTTTGTTTGGCATTACCGCCCAAAGCGGCTTCAATTTTTTGCGGTAACATATTTTTAAGCGGAATCCCACGCTTGGCAATACGCGTAAAAATGATATCGCGCAGGGTATTTACTTTATATTCGTCGCTGGAACCGAGTTTCAGTTCGTTATCCTTTTGGTTTAGTTCAATTGTGGAATTGGTGCCTTTAAAATCGTAGCGGTTAGTGATTTCTTTATTTGCGGCGCTGACGGCTTCCGCGATTACGTTCAAATCCACCTTGGATACCACATCAAAACTGTAATCTGCCATATAATTTTCCTCCTCAAAAAGTTTTTCAATTTATTTCCTATATTATATCTTTTTTTGTACAATGGTTTTATCGGCGGGGGCAGTTACGCCTTGGGCGTTGCCCGCCAATTTTATGGAGGTTTGCAGCCGGAGTTTCCCTGCTTCGGCGGTAATTCGCTTATGAACATCAAAATTCGTTTGACTGCAATGAACTTTCTCCAATACGCCGTTTGGGGCGCGTACCTTACTTCTATGGGTACCTTCCTGGCCGGGGCCGGATTGGCGGAAAATATCGGTTGGTTTTACGCGGTGCAAGGTTTTGTATCGCTTTTTATGCCGGCTATTATCGGCATTGTGGCGGACCGCTGGGTTCCTGCGCAAAAACTGTTGGGCCTGTGCCATTTATTGGCGGCGGCCGGTATGGCCGGAGCGGCTTATTTCGGCTCGCTTCCCCAAGTGAGTTTTGCGCTGGTGTTTGCCTGCTATACGTTTAGTGTAGCCTTCTATATGCCCACGATTGCTCTTTCCAACTCCGTGGCTTATACGGCATTGCGCCAAGGCGGTTTTAATACGGTGTCCGCTTTCCCGCCTATCCGCGTATTCGGTACGGTTGGTTTTATTTGTGCGATGTTGACCTCCAACTTTACGGGTTTCCAAAATACCTATATGCAATGGTATTTCTCCGGCATTTTGGGTGTGATTTTGGGCTTGTATTGCTTTACCTTGCCTGCCTGCCCCACTTGCACGGAAAAAGCCAAATCTTTGGCCGAAGCATTGGGCCTCAAAGCGTTTGCGCTTTTTAAAGAAAAAAAGATGGCTATCTTTTTTATCTTCTCTATGTTGTTGGGTATGTCCTTACAAATTACCAACGCTTATGCCAATCCGTTTATTAACGGTTTTAATTCCTTGGCTGGTTTTGCCGGCTCTTGGGGGGCCAATAATGCCAACGCGCTGATTTCGCTGTCCCAAATGTCCGAAACGCTGTGCATTTTACTGATTCCGTTCTGCCTGAAACGCTTTGGTATCAAAAAGGTAATGCTTATGAGTATGATTGCGTGGGTGTTACGCTTTGGCTTTTTCGGCCTTGGGAATCCGTCCACCGCGGGCGGCATTGTGCTGTTAGTAGCCTCTATGATAGTGTATGGGGTAGCGTTTGACTTCTTTAACGTATCCGGTTCCCTGTATGTGGATAAAGAAACCGACCCGGCGATTCGTTCCAGCGCGCAGGGTGTATTTATGCTGATGACCAACGGCTTTGGCGCGATGATTGGTACGTTAGGCGCCCAGTGGGTCATTAACAAATTGGTAAACGTCCATATTAATGCTTATACGGCGGCGAACGGCTTTTTGCCGGAAGGTGCGGTATATCCGGCGGATGTTTCCCATACCATTATGACCGGGTGGAGCGAATCGTGGTTCGTTTTTGCGGGCTTCTCCTTGGTGGTGGCTATCCTGTTTGCCTTTATTTTTAAATACAAACACGTGCCGGAAGCGTAAGAGTTTTACTTGCGAAAAAAGGCGCCTTTTAACGGGGCGCCTTTTTTGTGGCTGGTACAGTAATATTTTTGCGCAAGTGGAAAAACTGGCCACAAAAAACCGCCCGAAAAGGGCGGTTTTAAAGGTGTTGCAAGACTTATTATTTGGCGGCAGCGGCTTTGTTAGCGGCTTTGGCCAAGCGGGATTTCTTGCGGGCAGCCGTTTTCCAGTGGATTACGTTCTTTTTGGCGGCCTTGTCAATGCAAGATTCGGCTTTCTTCAAGTCTTCTTTGAGTGTGGCGGCTTTCGTGGTAGCGGAAGCGTTCACAGTTTTGGTGGCTAAGCGGACTTTTTTAATCAAGCCCTTGTTAGCGGAAGTTCTTTTTTCGGCTTGGCGCTGCGCTTTGATAGCGCTAGTGTGCCGACCAGTTTTAAGTTTTGCCATTTATATAGTTCCTCTAATAGAAAAATCGGGTTACTAATATTTTATCCTTTTATTGCCGCGGGGTCAACTGATTTTTTTCGGTTAAGCAGGCTATGCGCCTGAAATGTTACAATAATTTTATGGACCCGCGCCTAGATATTTTACCAAATAAACCCGGTGTTTACATAATGCGTTCCAAAGAGGGCACGATTATTTATGTAGGCAAGGCCAAAAATTTGTCCGACCGGGTAAAACAATATTTCCAAGAGTCTAACCTGTATTCACGCGGGTGGAAACTGCCTTGTCTGTTGCCGCTTATTGCTAAAATAGATTATATTACTACCGCCAGTGAACGGGATGCGTTGGTGTTGGAAGAAAAATTAATCAAGCAATACCAGCCGTTTTTTAATTCGCTGGGCAAAGACGGCAAGAGTTACCCTTATTTAAAACTGACAATGGGGGAGGACTTCCCGCGCCTGCATTTAACGCGCCGGGTGGTGCGCGGGAAAGACCTGTATTTTGGGCCGTATCCTAAATCTAGCATTGTAAAAAGTTTAATGCGGTTTTTGTGGAAGAGTAAATATGCCCCTTTGCGACCGTGTAAATGGAACTTTTCGCGCGAAAAGGAATTGGACCCGCGCAAAATTAACACCTGTATTTATTATCATACCGGGCAATGTCCGGCTCCGTGTGCAGGTAAAATTTCGTATGAAGATTACCGCAAAATTGCCGAGCGTATGGCGCAATTTTTAGAAGGGCACTTTGGCAACATTACCGAAAATATCACGCGGCTTATGAAGGAACACTCCGCCAAGTGGGAATACGAACAGGCGGCTGTTTACCGCAATTTTCTGCACGCCTTGGCGCATATGCAGGAGAGGGTATTGGTGGGTCAGTTTAAAGATGACAAAATCACAACCGCTATGGAAAATACGGATAAGTTAAAACGGCTGGCGCAGGTAATCGGTTTAAATAAACTGCCTGCGCATATTGAAGCGTTTGATAACTCCCATTTATTCGGGCGCGAAGCGGTGGGCTGCGTCGTGTGTTATATCAATGGCGAAAAAAACCACGAACACTACCGCCGCTTTAAAATCCGTTCCAAATTGCCCGAGCGCGGGGGAAGTGATTTTACGATGATGGAGGAGAGTGTTTTCCGCCGCCTGCGCCAAATAAAAAAGGACCCGTCCCAAGCGCCCGATTTAATTTTATTAGACGGTGGCAAGAGCCAAATTACAGCCGCGTTAAACGCCTTTGACCGCGCAGGCATTTATATCCCGTTTATCTCACTTGCCGAAACCCACGAGGGCATTTATCTGCCCGGTGCGGAGGAAAGCATTAAACTGCCCATTGGCGACCCGGCTTTAAATCTGCTGATGGAAATCCGCGACGAGGTTCACCGCTTTGCCATTACCTATCACCGCACTCTGCGTAATAAAGACACACTTTCAAACGGTCCTATGTCCGCCTAGGCCCTTTGGCCCTTGTTTTGGCTGGCGGGCAAACTTATAATAACAGTATGAACAAAACACTTACGCTGATGCTGTCATCTCTTTTTATCCTCGCTTTTTCCGGCGCGGCGCAAGCCCAGCGCGGGAAACTCCCGCCTGTAAAGGTTCCGGCCGGTGCTATGGAAAAGGTTGCTAAAAATGCCTTTCCCAAAGTTTATTATACCCCTGGTATTAATTCTGCCATTACGCAGGCCCAACATATGTGGAAACTGCGCGCCTTGCGTGGACAGCGCGATTTAAACGCGATAAAAGTATGGGCGGGCGAACAGAATTTGCTCCCTGATTCTAAATTTTACAGGGCGGCCACCAAAGATTTGTCCTATTTACGCAAGCATTTAAAACAGGTGGATGTGCTGATTGACCGAAATGTCGTACACGTTAATTCCGTGCCTTACATCCAACTGCTGCGCGGAAAAAACCGTATTTTTATTGCAACGGAGTGGAACGAAGGCTCAAAGTTGCAACTTTCCAATTTGCTTACGTCCTTGCGGAAATTAAATCCCGGTAAGCAAATTGTGGTGGCAAGCCCGTATTTCCCGGTGGAGGGAACATATAAATCCGGTTCTTATGTGGCGTTTCAGCAAAAGAACGGCTCGGACTCGTTTGTGAAAACGGTTTTGCACGATTCCGATGCAATGCTTATCCCGCTGACGACTGAACCAGGCTCCACCGTACAAAGCACCTTGGCCTCTTGGAGCGATGAATTGCAGCCTTATTACGCGGCGGCTTCGTTTGGTAAAACGGATGAAGTGCTTGTGATTATTGCCCAACCAATGTTTATTGAAGGCGGCGAAGGCTCCCTGCGCCGTGCGCATATGCACTCCCCGATTTTGAATAAAGACCAATCGGTTACGTTTTCTATCCGCACCAAAGATGAAAATAATTTAACGGATTACAAATGGGGCCTTTTGGCCACCCACGTCCGCCGTTTGTTGCCTCCGCCGTATGTTTCCGGTTGGACGCAAAATGCCTTTGTGGACACGGTGGCACCGGAACTTTCCGATGCGGTGGGGACAGATATATTTATCCGCGTTTGTCCGCAGGTGGTAAGTAACCGACCCCAAAAATAAGAATTTCCCAAAGAAAAGCCGCCCCTTTTGAGGCGGCTTTTTTATGCGTTTTAAAGCATAAAAAAGCGGGACTTAAAAGCCCCGCTTGGTATTTTTTATTATTTGAAACTGGCCGTACCTAATTTTTGCTGCAAGTAGGTTTTCAAACCGGACGGATCGCCCGTGTGGGAAATGGCCTCTTGGTAACTTATTTGCTTGCGGATGTACAAATCTCCCAACGCCTGGTTCATTGTAATCATACCCATACCCACACTGGTCTGCATGGTGGAAATAATTTGCTCGGCTTTGCCGTCGCGGATTAAACTGCGCACGGCGGAGTTGGCAAGCAACACCTCGCACGCCATAGCGCGACCGCCCGTTAAAGTGGGGATTAACTGCTGGGATAAAATGGCCTCCAACACGAAGGACAACTGCGTGCGGATTTGGAGCTGTTGGTTGGCCGGGAACACGTCAATAATACGGTTGATGGACTGTACAGCATCGTTGGTGTGCAGTGTAGCAAACACCAAGTGCCCGGTTTCTGCCAAGGTAAGGCAGGCTTCCATAGTTTCGCGGTCGCGCAATTCGCCGACCAGAATAATATCCGGGTCCTGACGCAAAAAGTGCTTTAAGGCGTCTGCGAACGAAAGCGTATCAGCACCCACTTCACGCTGATTGACGATACTGCGTTTATGCGGGTGCACGAATTCAATAGGGTCTTCTACCGTCATAATGTGGTTGCTTTCGTTCATATTCAGGTAGTTAATCATACTGGCCAAAGAGGTTGATTTACCGGATCCGGTGCAGCCCGTTACCAACACAAGCCCTTTGTTTAACTTCATAATGTTATACACCACAGGCGGTAAATTGAGTTGTTCAAACGATTTAAATTCGTTAGGAATAGAACGCAAGGCGGCGGCCACACAGCCTTTTTGTTTATAGACGTTTACACGAAGACGGCCCAAGGATTTAAGACCGATAGAGCAGTCCAACTCCAACTTGTCTTCAAACTGTTGGCGTTGTTCGTCGGTTAAAATGGAGTAAATGAGTGTCTGGGCGCTTTCTTTGGTCAAGGCTTCAAACGGTGTGGCATACAAGCGGCCCTGAATACGCAATACAGGCGGCACGCCTACCGTTAAGTGAATATCGGAAGCGTTTTTTGCTTTCATCATTTTAAATAAATCGTCCATCAATATCATATTAGCCCTCTCGTCGTTATTGAATTTTGCCCAGCAAGTCCAGCGCCACATTGTTTAGCGCGCCGGTTAAAGTCCCTTTTGAAACGTCCGCTTGGAATACATATACAATGGGTTCCATACGGGTTTTGGTTAATCTGTATTTTACAATATATGCGTTTTTATGCAAAGGCTCTGCGGACCACGCCCCTGTATATCCCTGGGAAAGTTTATCCCGGTATAAGTGGTCCAAATACGCGGCCACAGTACCCCGTCCGCCGGAAAGTGTATAGTTTTGCACGGCCGATAATGCCTTGTCCGAAGCGGAAACGGCTTGTGGTTTAACGGCAGGGGGCGGCGCGGGCGGTAAAATTTCATCATCCGTGGCGGAAATGGTTTTTTCTTCCGGCACCAATTCGGTGGATACCGGGGTGTTTTGCGCGTCTTTATCTTGCCCGTCTGCCGGCATTGGGTTAAACATTAATAAAATACCTATCGCCAAAAGGGCCACCAATACCGCTAAGGCCGCCATTGCTTTTTTGTTGTTGCGGTTGGGAGCAATACGCTCGTTTTGTGTATCGGTTAAAAACTGTTGAATTTCGGGCGTGGGTTTTAGCCTCGGGCGCACTTGATTAACTGTCGGCATTACGGGCACGCTTTTAATCGGCTCTTGAATTTCGGGCGTAGCCTTTACCTTTAAGGCCCCTACCAAAATATCCTCTACTGGCTCGTTATCCTGTTGGGCTAATTCTTGCACCTCGGCCCCTTGTGTGGCGGGTTCATCTCCGGGCGTGGCAAGAACAACCGTAGTTTCCGGGGCAGATGCTGCTTTTATTTCCTGCTGAGCCGGCTCGGCCTGTTCGGGTTGGTCCGCAGGCGGATTAACAGGCTCTTTGGGTGTTTCAAATTCGTTTTGCAAAGGCGTATCCGTGGCCGGGGCGGATTCGTCCATAACCGGTGCGGCAATATCTGCCGAGGGAACTTCTTGCTCAGCCGGGAGTACAGGTTCCGGGCCTTGCGGCATAGGCGGCAACTCGCTTTCCGGCTGATCCACTACGGGTAAGGTGAAAGTTGTCGCGGCTTTGGATTCAGACTCCGTCGGCCCGGGGGTAAGTTCTGGGTGTTCCGGCCCGGGTTCTGTTGGCTTAGATTCCGCTTGCGCGGGTTCGGATTTAGCCACTTCTGCGGGCTTTTCCTCCGGTGTATCTTGTCCGGCGGACGAGTCTGATAAAATTTGTGTTTTCGCCCCGTGAACGGTTAGTTCCATTTCCTCTTCCGGCTCGGCAGACATTGGGATAGAAGCGGGTTCCGGCTTTTTTTCCTCTTGCGGAGCAATTTGCTTTTCAGCGGCGGGGGCCGCAGGCTCAGGCTTGGTTTGCGGGTCTTCTTCCGGCTCCTCTGTAAATTCGTCAAAGGGGTCTTGATCTACTATCTTGTCTGCGGGAGGAGTAGTTTTATTTAATTGTTTGGCTAGTGTCCGGGCCAAGTTCATATCCGAATTTTCATTTGGGTCCGGGATGCCTAAAATATTGCCCAAGTCGCCCCCCTGCATATTGTTGAAATAATCTTCAATCGGCCCGGGTTTTGCCGGTTTTTGGGGGATTTTAAGCGAAGACGGCGGCTCTGTGGCCGGTTCTTGCGCTCCTGCCAGCGGGGAACGCTCTTTTAAAAGAGTGTCCATTTCCTTATCAAAAGTGTCAGTATCTAATTCTTCTTCGGCGGGTGCAGGCTCGGCGGACAGTTCTTCAAAGGCAGAGGCCATTTTCCAACTGTCTTCCTGGTCGCTGTTGTTTTCGGGGCAGACCAAACTGGTGGGGGCGAAGCCAGGCCGCGCCGCAAGTTCCTGCGGCGTAAACGGCCCGACTACATCACTTCCGTCAAAAAGCCAATATTTCACGGCTATCCCTGCCCCCTGGGGCGCGTTGCTATTTGCAGAATTTCAGCGCGTTAGTAAGGCGCGCGAGGACTTTTTCCTTGCCCATATATTCCAACATTTTGAACAAGGTCGGTCCGTGCGTGCGGCCGGAAACGGCTACGCGCACCGGGTGGAAGATTTGGCCGGCCTTCATCCCGTTGGCCTTGGCATAAGCGCGTGCGGCGGTTTCTAAGTTGGCTTCGGTGAAGTCAGTTAAATCGCCATACACTTTGATAATGCCTTCCAACACTTGTTTGGCTTCGGGCTTGGCAAATACTTTGTCCAAGGCTTCCTGTTCAAATACAGGTTCTTCAAAGAAGAAGCGGATTAAATCCGGAATTTCGGTTAAGAGTTTATACTTTTCCTGTTCCAAACCGATAATGCCTTCCAGTTTGGCACGGTCCGTCCCGGACACATTAATACCCGCTTTTTCAATAAACGGCATAGCCAAGTCGGTCAAGCGGTTAAGCGGCGTAGCGCGGATATATTCTCCGTTCATCCAGTTCAATTTTTCCGGATCCATTACGGCCGGGCTGGGCTGGCAGCCGGAGATATCAAATTTTTCTTCCAGTTCGCCGGGTTTAAAGAGTTGCTGGGAATCGGGTGTAGCCCAACCGAGCAAAGCCAAGTAGTTTTTTAACGCTTCGGGCAAGTACCCCATATTGCGAAATTCCACTACATTGGTCGCGCCGTGGCGTTTGGAAAGTTTTTTGCCGTCCGGTCCGTGAATCATAGACAAGTGGGCAAAAATCGGTTCCTTCCAGCCCAACGCGTGATAAATTTGAATTTGCGCCGGGGTGTTGGAAATGTGGTCATCCCCGCGGATAACGTGCGTCATACGCATTAAGTGGTCATCTACCACTACGGCAAAATTGTAAGTGGGGTAACCGCTCGTTTTTTGGATGACGAGGTCGTACAAATCTTTGCTGGCGAATTTAACGTGTCCGCGAATCATATCGTCCCACTCCACATCGCCTTCCTGCGGCATACGGAAACGGATAACGTATTTGCGGCCTTGGGCTTCCAACTCTTTTTGTTGGGCTTCCGTCAGGTGGCTGCACTTGCCGCTGTATTTGGGCGGGCGGTGTTCAGCCAAGCACTTTTGGCGGTTTTCTTCCAGTTCTTCCTCGGTGCAATAGCATTTATAGGCTTTGCCTTCGGCCAACAGTTGGTCAATATATTTTTTGTAAATGCCCATATCGGCACGTTGGGCCTGGTAATACGGGAAATCCGGCCCTTTGTTGGTGCCGTCGGGCATTGGGCCTTCGTCCCAGTTCAAATTCATCCATTGCATACCTTCAAAGATAGCATCAGTAGAGGCCTGCGTGGAACGTTCCTCGTCGGTATCTTCAATGCGGAGTAAAAAAGTGCCTTTGTTTTTTTTAGCGAAAAGGTAGTTGAAAAGCGCCGTGCGCACGCCGCCGATGTGTAAGAAACCAGTCGGGGACGGGGCAAATCTAACTCTTACGGTCATAGTGTTGTTAAGTCCTCTTTTAAATATGATACGTATATAGGTATATTATACTTATTATGGAAAATTTTTTAAAATATAAAAAACAGTTTTTTAGAAAAAGGAGAGGTTTGTGGGTGCATTTTTTGTGGTGGCTGCGGTGATTATGTGGCTGATGCAGGTAACGGTTGGGGCTTGGTTGTTTGTATCTTTCCCTCAGTTGGGGTGGAAATATCCGGTCGCGTTGTTTCCTTTGCTGTTGACGGTGCTAATGTTTGCGGGGCTGGGGTACACGCGCACGCATTGGGGTGTGTGGGAAAGTTGGCTTTATTATTTTTCTTATGCGTGGATGGGGCTGGTGTTTTTGGGGTTTTGTGTTTGTGCCGGTTTTGCTGTCTTGCATTGGATTTTAAACCTGTGTCATTTTAATTGCCGTGCGTGTCTGGGCATTTTGAGCGTGGCAACAATGTGCACCGTATTTGGTATGGCCATTTATGGGGGAATTTCGGCCCCGCGTTTAAAACGTATTTCTGTAACGGTGCCCGGTGCGCCCAAAATGAAAATTGCGCTTTTGTCCGATTCTCACTTGGGAATGGGGGTATCGTATAAGCGGTTTGACAAAGTGATGAGCCGTATTGAAGCCGAAAAGCCGGATTCCTTGCTGGTATTGGGAGATGTGTTTGAATACGGGCCGGAGCGCAGAAAGTATGCTGCCCGCATTAAAAATTTACTTACTGCGCAGGGTACTTATGGAGTGTTTGGCAACCACGAATATTATGTCGGGTACGAAAATTCCAAAGAATTTTTTAAAGAATCGGGCATTACTCTTTTGGAGAACGGTCTGGCCCAAATGCCAAACGGCGTGCAAGTGGTGGGCATAAAAGATGCCAAAACCGTGCGTATGACCGCCCAAGAAGCCGAAGCGGTGCTTGCAAAAGCGGACAGGCAAAAACCGCTTATCTTTTTAAGCCACACGCCCGTATTTGCCGAAGAAGCCGCCCGGCACGGTGCCGCCCTGATGTTTAGCGGGCACACGCACAACGGGCAGATTTTCCCCTTTAAATATTTGGTACGCCTTCAATTTCCGCGCGTTTACGGATTGTTTGAAGTGGAACAAATGAAATTTTACATTACGTCGGGTATGTTTTACTGGGGCGTTCCTTTGCGTTTTTTGGCCCCGGCGGAAATCCCGGTAGTAGAGGTTAATTACTAATGAAAAAACTCCTGTTGGCTGTCGTCTGTCTTATGTGTGCCTTGCCGCTGGCGGCGCAGACGCGTTTTGAAGATTTGTCCCCGGAGGAACAACTGGGGCAGACCCTGGTGGTGTTTGTAGATGTGGACAGCGCGGAATTGGTCCGCCCGGCGATAGAACAGGGAAAAATCGGCGGTGTGCTTATCCAATGGGGGAATTATTCTTTGGCAGAAACAAAAAAATTAGTGGATAAACTGCAAACTTGGGCCGCCAACAGTCCGCATAAAATTCCGCTGTTTATTTCCATTGATTACGAGGGCGGCACTGTTTATACTCCTATTACGCTTGGTTTTGACTATTTGCCTACCAATATGATGCTTTCTGCCGCGCGCGATGAAGAAGGGGCCGCCACAATCGCCTATTTGGCCGGGTTGGAATTGCGCCGCGCGGGGGTGCATATTAATTTTTCCCCGGTTCTGGACGTAAACAGTAACCCGCATAACCCCATTATCGGGGTGCGTTCCTTCGGTTCGGACCCGGCGAGCGTAACCCGTATGGGCGGTGCGCTGATTAACGGATTTAAGGCGGCGGATATTGTCAGCGTAGTGAAACATTTTCCGGGCCACGGGGACACCTCCGCCGATTCCCATTATGATGTCCCGGTCGTGCGGGCCAGTTATTCCCAACTGCAAAAAATCCATTTGGCTCCCTTTGAGGCTGCCGTTAAACAAGGCGTGCCGGGCGTGATGACCGGGCATATTTTATATCCGGCCTTGGACAACAAAAACGTGGCTACCTTTTCGCGCCCGATTTTGCAAGATTTATTACGCGGCACGATGGGTTTTAAAGGCCTAATTGTTACCGATAGTTTGGATATGAAAAGCGCCACCTCCTATTGCACGATTCCCGGCTGTGCGGTGCGCGCGCTGGAAAGCGGTGCGGATATGATTTTACTGGGGCGGTATATAAAACCCGTGTCGGTATTTTCGCAAGTGTGGCGTGAGGTGCAAGCCAAGCATTTGGAACCGGTGGTGGAGGATGCCTCCCGCAAGGTGTTTGATTTAAAAAAACAAATGGGCCTATTGGATAATTCCCGTGCGGTTCCGGCCCCTATTGAAGAAGCCTACCATATGGCACTAGCCAAAATCAGCGCGGAATCGGTAACGTTGGTCCGGGACAGAAAAAAACTGCTTCCGTTTAAACCGGCCGCCAATAAAAAGCCGACAGTGTGCGCGGTCTTTTTCGCCCCGGCGCGCTTTGCGGACCAATTGATGAGTTTTTCTAAACCGTTTTTGCAAAAGGGGTGGACGATACGCAGTTACAACGCGGCATTGACCCCGCGCAAGAAAGACAGCCAGCGTGCCGCCGCTTGTGCAAAGGGCGCCGATTTGCTGATTGTAACCAGTTTACAATGGGCCGATAAAACCAATATCAACCAAAAAAACGCTATTAACGGCCTGATAGGGGAAAACCCGAATACGGTATTTATCTCCACAATGAGCCCGTACGATATAAAAAATTACCCGGAGGCAGATGTGGTGTTGGCTACCTACGGGTTAAATAAATATGTATTGCAAACGGCGGCAGACATTATTTTGGGCAACCAATCTGCTCACGGCGTATTGCCTGTGGATCTGCCGGATGTGCAGAATTAAGATTTCTTTTCTTGCCGCTTGGCATTGATAAATTCATATACCGCAGGCAAAAGTGAAAGGATAATAATCGCTACAATCACATAGTGGAAGTGATTTTGCACGACGGGTAA
This sequence comes from Candidatus Avelusimicrobium fimicolum, assembly GCF_021632165.1. Taxonomy (NCBI): domain Bacteria; kingdom Pseudomonadati; phylum Elusimicrobiota; class Elusimicrobia; order Elusimicrobiales; family Elusimicrobiaceae; genus Candidatus Avelusimicrobium; species Candidatus Avelusimicrobium fimicolum. The sequence continues at coordinate 177,560 of NZ_JAJWTS010000001.1, read as the reverse complement.
ATCCGCAAAAAAATAGCCTCCCAACGTAAAGAGCAGTACCCACAGCGCCGCGCCGATTACATTATACGAAGCAAAATGGAAATATGTCATCTTGCCAATTCCCGCTACAAACGGGGCAAAAGTGCGGATAATGGGGATAAAGCGCGCCAAAATAATGGTTTTTCCGCCATATTTTTCATAAAAAGCGTGTGCTTTATTTAAATGGTCTTTATTCAAAAGGATACTGTCTTTTTTGGTAAATACCTTTGGCCCTAGCCATTTGCCAATTTCGTAATTGCAAAAATCGCCCAATACCGCCGCCGCAAAGATGACGGGTATCAACCAAGGCAAATTAATTGCGCTGCCGTGCGTAGCCGCCAAGGCCCCACAGGCAAACAGTAGGGAATCGCCCGGCAAAAAAGGCGTAACCACAAGACCCGTTTCGCAAAAAACGACTGCAAAAATAACAATATAGAGCCAAATTCCCATCCAGGCGGCCCAAGCGTTCAAGTGCACATCCAAGTGCAAAAAAATATCCACAAATTGTGATAATAGTTCCATATATAGATTGTAGCAAAAAATGTTTTTTAAAAAATTATCCCCGCTCGGGTAGCGAATATGGTATAATTTTTATACTTACCTACCGGTAAGTATAAAAATACGGAGAGGAAAAAATGAAAAAACTTCTAGTTGTTGCCGTTTTTCTTTTAGGACTGGCGTTTAATGCACAAGCCCGTGCCTATCAAACGGGAGATGTCTTATTGGGAGCGGCTTTTGTGGCTTCCCCATTAGAGTTAGGGACCGATTGGGGCGAGGTAAATGTGGACGACCAAACGGATAATATTTCGCACGATGCTAAGTTAGGTCATCCGGGCCTTGGGGGAGAAATTTCCGCCTTGTATTTTGTGCATCCGCGTGTGGCCTTGGGAGTATTGGCTGAGGACCAAAATTTTGATACGGACCTTTCCAGCGGCTGGCAAATTAACACCAGTACCCGCCAACGCAATTATATGTTGGCTTCGCGTATATTTTTGACCGATACGGAAAATTTGTATAAGGTTTATTTGCCCTTGGCCGTAGGCGTGGCGCGTACCGATATGACGGTGGATTTTACCACCAATGAGCATTTCCGCTATACAGGCTTTGCGGGGCACGCCGGATTAGGGGTAGAACGCGCCTTAACAGACCGTTGGGCCTTGGATTTAGAGGTGCGCTATAATGTAAACCGCTTTCACGCTTCTAAGCAGGTTTCAGCGGGGCCGCACGCCGGACACCATGTTACCATTTACCCGCGCGCAGCTTATGTAACCACATCCTTGCGGGTGCTGTACCGGATTTAACGGAAGATTTGACGTCGGGGGGTAGAACCGATGAAAGGGGCGGCTTTTATAAGCCGCCCCTTTGCTATTTGTTAAAAAGTGTAAGCAAAATGCCTTTTAGTACGATTTTAGGGTCTGTGGCTGATGAAGATTTAAAGGCGCTGTCTGCATCAATAATGCGGTTTAAGGCATTTAAAAAGTTTTTGGAAGGGGGAAACATCCGGGCCGAACTGACAAGGCGGTTTTCCCAATACATCAGGCCTGCGGCCCGTAAGATTTCAGCCGGGGCCATACCGGCTTCGGACAGGCGTTTAATACGCGCCATTTTTAAAATGGGAAACGTTATTTTGCTTAAAATGCCTATTGGCTCCTCGCCGTCGTCCACCAGTTTATCAACCAGTTGTACGGCCCGGTTTTTGTTACAGGCGGTAATCGCGTTGGAAAGTTCAAAGGGATTTTCTTCTTTGCTAAATCCGATACAGGCCAATACATCCTCTTTGGTGATGGTTTTGTTTTCCCTGTCCAGCGTGTATAAGTACAATTTTTCAATTTCGTTGTCTAATGCTGCCAGTTCCCCTCCGATACTTTCACACAGTAAATCTACGGAAGCAAAATCTGCTTTTAGGCCCTTTTCCTGCATTTTTTGGCGGACCCACATATTCAAATCGTCTTTTTTCAGTTCGTCAAAATTGACCACGCGCCCGGCATCAGAGCAAATTTCTGCCAGCACTTTTTCCGTTTTCATCTTTTTGGAATCGTTGTGGGTTAAAATAAATGTAGTGGTTGGGAGCGGGTTATCCAGATAGCGGATAAGTGCTTCCTTTGGCTCTTTGCGCAGTTTTTCTATGCCCGTCAATACGATAAGGCGGGCGTCTGAAAAGACGGGGGAGGTGTTTGCCAAAGCCAATACTTCGCCCAGGTCCGCTTTATCCGCTTCGCTTTGAAAGGCATTGAAATCGTCCGGGTGGAGAATTTCACGGATTTTTTGAATAATTAAATTTTTGCGATAGACATCTTCCCCCGTCAGTAAATAGACGGGGGAAACGGTGTTTTGCGCAAGTTCTGCGGATAATTTTTCGGCGGTAATTTTAGGCATTTTAGTGTGTGATTGTAGTATATTCCGGGTTGTTCATCACTTTCTTTTTATTTTCGCTCATCACCGAACCAAAGCCGTCCACGGTACGTTTGACAATATCCCGGGATAGTTTTTCAAAAACTACGTCGCGTGCCTGCACTTCGGTCATTCCGCCCGGAAGCGTAGAGGCCGAATAAATCTGCGTGCCTAAAAAGGCCGGCTCGCGCCATACGGGGGCATTAGTGGTTTTGTCCATAAACACGACATCCAGCCAAATATCCATACGGTAAACGGTGGGAATCAACTGGCTGTCGTACTGAATAGGAACATTTAAATAGCGGGAAATAGTAGTAACCACTACACCCTCGGCATTGGAATTTTCGGAAACGATTTGATAGGACCCGTTGCGCAAAAACTCATCATAAAGTTCGTTGTAAAATTTATCTTCCAGCGCAAAGACTTCCGTTTTGTTCAAAATCGGCCGCACCGCAATTTTTTTGATATGTTGCGGCATAATTTGGGCCTGCGGTTTGTAAACAGCCCCTTCGCTGGCGCAAGCGGCCAAAGCCGCCGCGGCGCACAAAGCACAGATAAATTTTTTCATACAAACTCCCTTTATTTTTTAGGTGCGGCCACGATACTTACCATACGGCCGGGTACAACGATAATTTTTTTGATTTCCAAGCCCTCTAAACTGCGTGCAACTTTGGGGCTGGCAAGCGCAATTTTTTCAATTTCCGCACGTTCGGCATTTCTGGGGACGGACACGCGGTCGCGCACTTTTCCGTTTACCTGCACGCCGATTTCAGCCGTATCGTCCTGCATCAAGGCCTCGTTGGGTTTCGGCCAGGCCGATTTGACCACAAAGCTTTCATAGCCCTTTTGCTGCCAGATTTCTTCGGTCAGGTGCGGGGCAAACGGATGCAAAAGTTTTAAGAACGCTTGGAACGTATCTTGGCTGATTTGCGGCAACTTGCTGATGTCGTTGAACAATACCATTAAAGAAGATATCGCCGTATTAAAGCGGAAATTTTCAATATCTTCGCCTACTTTGGCAATGGTTCTGTTCTTTAAAATTTCACTCTTGCGCGGATCGGACTCGGGTACGATTTTAACCGTATCAGTCCACCCGCAAACACGTTTCAAAAAGCGTGTTACACCTTCAATCCCTTTCATATCCCAGGGTTTGCTGGCTTCAAACGGGCCCATAAACATTTCGTACATACGGAACGCATCTGCGCCGTATTGCGTAAGGATATCGTCGGGATTGACGACGTTCTTTTTGGATTTGGACATCTTCTCCACCATGGGGGAAAGTTCCTCCCCGGTGGTTTTTAAATAGGCTTTGCCGTCTTTAAAGTCAATTTCTTCGTAGCCGTGGTAGTTTCCCATTTTATCTCGGTACGAGAACGCCAGAATCATCCCTTGGTGGCGCAACTTGTGGAACGGCTCTTTATGGCTGACGTAGCCCAAATCGTAGAGCACGCGGTGCCAGAAGCGGGCATAAAGCAGGTGGAGTACGGCGTGTTCCGCGCCGCCAATGTAGCAATCCACCGGGCCATAGGCCTTTTCAATGGCCGGGTCCACAAAAATTTGGTCGTTGTGCGGGTCCATATAGCGCAAATAGTACCAGCAAGAGCCGGCCCATTGGGGCATTGTGTTGGTTTCCCGCTTGGCCGGACCGCCGCAGTGCGGGCAAGTGGTATTGACCCAACTGTCCACCGTTGCCAAGGGCGATTCCCCGGTGCCGGACGGTTCAAACTTTTCCACTTCCGGCAAGGTAAGCGGCAGTTGGCTTTCGGGCAACGGCACGACACCGCATTTAGGACAATGCACAATCGGGATAGGTTCACCCCAATAGCGTTGGCGGGCAAATACCCAGTCGCGCAACTTATAAGTGGTTTTTGCTTTTCCCAAGCCGCGCTCGGCCAGCCACTTAATCATAGCGGCTTTGGATTCTTTGACGCGCAAGCCGTTTAAAAAGCCGGAATTTACAAGTTCCCCGTCGCCCGTAAAGGCTTCTTTCTCCACGCCCTGCTCGCTTTTAATCACTTCAATAATTTCCAGACCGAACTTTTTGGCAAACGCATAATCGCGTTCATCGTGGGCGGGCACAGCCATAATGGCTCCGGTGCCGTAGCCCATCAATACATAGTCGGACGTCCACACCGGGATTTTTTTACCGTTTACCGGATTTATGGCATATGCACCTGTAAAAACACCTGTTTTAATTTTATTTAAATCGCCGCGTTCCAAATCACTTTTTTTGGCGGCTTCGGCCTGGTAGGCGGCGACGGCGGCTTGTTGTTCGGGCGTTACGATTTTTTTAAGAAGCGGGTGTTCGGGCGAAACTACCATATAAGTAGCCCCAAACAGCGTATCCGGACGAGTGGTAAAAACGGTCAGCGTTTCGTCTGTGCCGTCCACCTTAAAGGTTACTTCGGCCCCATTAGATTTGCCAATCCAGTTGCGCTGCATCGCGAGCGTGCTTTCCGGCCAGTCCAATTCGTCTAACCCTTCCAAGAGTTTTTCGGCATAGTCGGTAATGCGCAAAATCCATTGGCGCAGGGCTTTGCGTTCAATTTCGTGGCCACAGCGTTCACACTTGCCGTTAAAAACTTCTTCGTTGGCAAGCCCCGTTTTGCAAGAGGGACACCAGTTTATCGGTACGGTGGATTCGTAGGCCAGGCCCTTTTTAAAAAGTTGCAGAAAAATCCATTGGGTCCATTTGTAATACTTGGGGTCCGTGGTATCAATTTCCCGGTTCCAGTCGTATGCGAGGCCAATGGCTTTAATCTGGCGTTTAAAATTTTGAATATTTTTATGAGTGGTAATCCGCGGATGAATCCCCGTGGAAATAGCGTAGTTTTCCGCGGGCAGGCCAAACGCGTCCCACCCCATCGGGTGCAGTACGTCGTAGCCGTTCATTAGTTTGTAGCGAACAAGAATGTCGGAAGCGGTGTATCCTTCCGGGTGTCCAACGTGCAGACCCGCGCCCGACGGATACGGGAACATATCCAGACAGTAAAACTTTTTGCCTTTCGGCATTTTGGGGCTGGCAAAGAGGTTTGCTTTTTCCCAGCGTTCTTGTTGCTTTTTATCAATTTGCGGAAAATTATCAATACTCATAATACCTTTATTTTAACAATTTTTCAGGGGGAAAGGGCAGGCTTTTTACGGGATAACGGTTTATTCGGGTCTGCGCTTTAAAAAAGCGGCTATTTCCTGTTGGTTCCCCAAAAAATAATCTTTGGCGGTGTGGTAGGAGTCGTCCAATTCCATTACCCACGGGGTGGCGGGAGGAACGACCAGTTCTTCTACGGCTTGTGGCGGTAATTTTTTGAAATATACGGCAAGGGCGCGCAATAAATCTTCGTGGGCGGCGAGCAACTGGATATCATAATATTTGTATGCCGGGAAAAGCACTTGCTCCAAAAAGCCGGCGGCCCGCTGTTGGGTTTGGTGTAAGGATTCCCCGTTGGGAGGTACAACTCCTGCCGGAACCAGTTTTTGGGCCGCCGAATTATCATCGGCGGGCGGCGGAGCCTTAAAAAAAGTTTGCCGGCACGCCAGAACGGCTGAAAGACCGTATTTTTGGGCCGCCTCTTGACGGGTTTTATTCTGGAAATCGCCATAGTGCCGTTCGTTTAAACGCCAGTCCGCTTGAACGGGTAATGAGCATTTGGCTTGGGCCAGCACGGTGTGCAAAGTTTCGCGCGCACGTTGTAAACAGGATGAATAGGCGGCTTGCGGTAAAAGCGAAGCCTCTTTTAATAGTTCTCCTGCGCGGGCGGCTTGGGTATGCCCTAACGCGGTCAGCGGGGCGTCGGCCCAACCTGTAAAGCGGTGCGCTAAATTATAGGTGCTTTGCCCGTGGCGCAATAAAATAAGTTTCTTCATAATCAGCCGTGCGGGTGGAACTTTTTGTGCTTGGCCTTTAAGTCGCTTACGTCCAAATGCGTATAGATTTGGGTTGTCGTCAAATTAGCGTGGCCCAGCATTTCCTGCAAACTCCTTAAATCTGCACCGCCTTGCAACAGATGCGAAGCAAAGGTGTGGCGGAAGAGGTGCGGGTGGAGCGGTTGGGAAATATTGGCTTTGCGCCCTAATGCTGCAAGGTCTTTCCAAACAGATACGCGGCTTATTTTTTTGCCGTTTTTATTTAAAAAAAGTTCAGAGTCCACATCTTTGGCGGCAAAGTGTGCCTCACGCGCGGACAAATATTGCTTAATGCGTTCCGCGGCGCGGTCGTGGATAGGCACAAAGCGTTGTTTCCCGCCCTTTCCCAAAGCCAGCACCCATTTTTCCACCAGGTTTACGTTTTCCAGCCGCAGGTTTATCAGTTCGCTTACGCGCAAGCCCGCCGCGTATAAGAGTTCAATAATGGTTACGGTGCGGATTTCATCAAATTTTTCAGCCGGATAAGAAAGGAGCCGGTCCATTTCTTCCCGCGTAAGTTGGGTGGGAATTTTTTGCGCCAGTTTGGGCGATTTTAAAAAGCGGGTGGGGTCGTCCTTTATTTTTTCCTCAATCAGCAAAAATTTGTAAAAGCATTTTACGGCTTCCATTTTTCGGAAGATACTGGTAGCGGCCAGTTTTTCAATTACACGCAACTGGTAATTGTATTGGTCCAAAAAATCAGGTTCAATGGTTAAGGGGTCTTTTTCGTTGGCGATACAATATTCCAAAAAGTGTTCCACATCACTGCCGTAAGAAGCGGTGGTATTGGGGGAGAGTTGGCGCTCAAAGGTTAAATGGTTTTTAAAATCTTCCAGCAGGGATTGATTAGTCATCTTGAATAATTTTTCCTTCCTTGGCGGATAAAACACAAATATCCGGTGCAAAGATAAGCGGCTCTTGGGCTTCTTCCAAGCCGTAAGTGGTTTCGGTAAAAATAAGGTGTTGGACCGAGCAAACCGGAATTAATACGGGTAGTTTCTCACCTGTGAACGCAAGAGTGCGGTTTTGTTCCGTGAGCGGGATAATCGTGAGCGGATAACCCTTTGGTGCGTAAAAGGTGTACATTAGATTCAGGGCCGCGGGCGGGTAACCGGTTTTGGCGGTATCTACCAAAATAGTGTGGCGTTTTTCTGTTTGGGTCAAATAAGCAAAAGCATTTTTTAGACCGGTCGGCTCTTGTCTAGCGTTGTGTACAAATTCCCAATGCTCGCCTACCCAACCTGTCAGCAGGAGAGGAAGCAGGATAATCAAAATTCTGTGCCGTTCCTGTAAGTGGAACAGCGCATAGGACAGCAACAGTAAAAAGGACGGCAGAGCGGCCAAAAAGTAGCGGTCCATCCACAGGTTGTATTTGTGCGAAACGAGGGTTATGACCCCTAGCAATATCAACGTTTGCCCCAGGGGCAAGACTAAATCGGGGCGGAGCAAAAGAGTTTTTTTATATGTGAATAAAATAGAGGTTCCCGCCACAACAATTAGGACAATCAGCCCGCCCAGTATCAGGTTAGAGCCGAATAGAAATTGGGCAATTTCAAAACTGGCCTGTACAGGGGGCGTGGTGTACCACCACGAGGAGCCGGGGGCGGACATCAACCGCACCGTGTGATATACCCACGGCAGCCAACACGCAAATACAACCGCAGTACCTAAAAAGATAGTTTTGCGGCCTGTTTTAAAATAACAGGTATAAATGAAGATGATTAAAGCCGTAATAAAAAATAGGGCGGAGGAAAAATAATGCAGGTACGCGGCAAATAAACCGGTAAAAAAGAAAGCACTCCACCGCTTGGCGGACGGGTTTTTATGAGCGGATAACACATCCAAAATAGAAAGTGCCTGCAATGTGAGCGCGGAAACCGCCAGTACCGCAAAGGAATAAGCCCGGATAATGCCCGCAAATTGTACCAAGGCGAAAGAGCCGGACATTAGTGCGGTGAAAATAAAGCGTTGGGTGAGATTCCACCGTTTTGGGGCTAAAAACCAAACCAGCGGAATTGTAGCGGCCGAGACAAGTGCGCTCAGCAAATGCATATAATCCGCAGTGAGCGGAAAAATATGGTTCCAACCGTATAATATGAAATTAAAAAGCGGCAGGTTGACATCCTTTAATAGCATTTCCCGCCAAATGTATCCCCACGAAAACCCTGGGAAAGCCGTAGCCATAGAATAGAGTTCATCATACAACAGGCCCAAATGCAAAAGTGTAAAACGCTGCCAGAACATATAAAAGGCCAGTACGCCCGACACCGCAAGTGAGACCACTGTGATAATTTTGTGAATTTTCTTCATATTAGGTTATCCATATTATAGAAAATTATAGTTATGGAAAGGTATGCCCGGCTGAGTGCCTTGGCAAATGGTTTTGGCAGTCCCGGCAAGCGTTCACCGGAGATAAGGGAGAGACAGAAAAAGGCCCCGCTAAAAGCGGGGCCGGGGTTGTTGCAGATTATTTCTTTGTAACCTTTTTAGGTTCTTTGGCGGGTTCAGTTTTTGCCTGTTCCGCCGAATCGGCTTTTTTGCCGTTGTAGTGGTGGCCGAGGTATTTGACGTATAATTTGTCTTCAATCTCAGCGGCCAGTTCGGGGTTGTCCTTTAAATATTGGCGGGCGTTTTCGGCACCTTGGCCCAATTTTTCATCTCCGTAGATAAACCAACTGCCGCTTTTTTCAATAAAGCCGGCCTCTACCCCTTTATCAATAATGCAGGCTTCGCGCGAAATGCCGTGGCCGAGAATCATTGTAAATTCGGCTTGGCGGTACGGCGGCGCCACTTTGTTTTTGGTTACTTTTGCGCGTACGCGGGTGCCGATGACTTCGTCGCCTTTTTTCAAGTTTTCAATGCGGCGGACGTCAATGCGGACGGACGCGTAAAATTTAAGAGCCAAACCGCCGGGAGTAGTTTCCGGGTTGCCGAACATTACACCGATTTTTTGGCGCAACTGGTTAATAAAAATAATGCTTGTTTTTGTTTTATTGAGCAGACTCGTTAATTTGCGCAAGGCTTGGCTCATCAGTCTGGCTTGCAAGCCGACGTGGGAATCTCCCATTTCGCCCTCAATTTCGGCTTTCGGTACCAAAGCAGCCACGGAATCTACCACAATTAAATCAATCGCACCCGAGCGCACGAGTTTTTCGGCAATTTCAAGGGCTTGTTCGCCGGAGTCGGGCTGGGAAACCAGCAGTTCGTCCACATTTACACCCAAATTAGCCGCATATACCGGGTCCAGGGCGTGTTCCGCATCAATAAAGGCCACAGTGCCGCCCATTTTTTGTGTTTGGGCCGCCACGTGCAAAGATAACGTCGTTTTGCCGCCGGCTTCGGGGCCGTAAATTTCAATCACGCGCCCGCGCGGAAGCCCGCCTACGCCCAAGGCTAAATCCAAGGACAGCGCGCCCGTGGGAATTGCTTCCACGTTTTTTACGCCGCCTCCGCCCAGTTTGCAAATCGCTTCTTTCCCGAACGCTTTTTCAATCTGGCCGAGAGCCAAATCAAGCGCTTTTTGTTTGTTTGCGTCCATAAAACTCCTCCAAGTAGGTTTAAATGGTTACGGCGTCTTTTTGTTCCACCGCCGCGCCGTGAAAGGTCAACTTCCCGGCTGATTTATCAAAGTTTACAATAATTTTGGTATGGTCCGGATAGCGGCTGATAAGGATATTTTCCGCCAACGGGTCTTCCAGTTCGCGCTGTAACGTGCGCAATAAAGGGCGCGCTCCGTACTTCACGTCAAAGCCTTTTTCCACCAAGAAATCTTTTGCTTCCCTTGTCAGTTCCAAAGATAAATTGCGCTCCGCCAGTTTGTCATCAACCTCTTCTAAGGCTAAGTCCAAAATAGCACCGATATTTTCTTTGGAAAGAGAGTGGAACACCACGATTTCATCAATACGGTTGATAAATTCCGGGTTGAAGGTTTTTTTGACTTCTTCCATTACGTTTTTGCGCATATCTTGGTATTCTTGTTCCTCGGTTTGGTGGGCGGCAAAACCCAAGGTGCTGCCTTTGTTGGTAATTTCCCGCGCGCCGACGTTGGACGTCATAATAATCACGCAATTTTTAAAACTGACCTTATGGCCCAAATTATCGCTTAAAGAACCTTCGTCCAGCACTTGCAGTAAAATGTTGTAAATGTCCGGGTGGGCCTTTTCCAGTTCGTCCAATACCACCACGCTGTACGGGCGGCGGCGCACGGCTTCGGTCAGTTGCCCTCCTTCCTCATACCCTACATATCCGGGCGGCGCGCCGATAAGGCGCGAGACGGCAAATTTTTCCATATATTCGGACATATCCAAACGAATCATCGCATCCTCGTCGCCAAACAGGAACGTCGCCAAACTTTTAGCCAGTTCCGTTTTTCCTACACCCGTAGGACCTAAGAACAAAAAGCCTCCAATCGGGCGGTGCGGATTTCCTAACCCGGTCCGGTTGCGGCGAATTGCCTGCGAAACGGCCTTTACGGCATCATTCTGCCCGATAATGCGCTCGTGGAGATGTTCTTCCATATGTAAAATTTTATCCGTTTCGCTTTGGGTTAAGCGCGTAACGGGGATGCCCGTCCATTTGGAAGCGACAAGCGCAATATCCTCTTCGGTTACTTGCGGAACTTGCTTGTCGTGTTCTTCGTGCCATTTTTGTTTTAAATGGTCAATATACCCCTTTAAACGGGCTTCGGTATCTTTTGCGGCGGCGGCTTTTTCAAACTCTTTATTTGCCATTGCTTCGTCTTTTTCTTGTACCGCCTGGTTATATTCCAGTTGCTTTTGTTTGATTTCGGGCGGCAGTGCGGCATTTTTCAGGCGCGCGCGGGCTCCGGCCTCGTCAAACAGGTCAATGGCTTTATCCGGCATTGCTCGGTCGGTAATGTAACGGTCTGCGATAGAGGCCGCGGCGCGGACAGCCCCGTCCGTATAATGCACCTTGTGGTGTGCTTCGTATTTAGAGCGGACACCCTTTAAAATATTAATAGTATCGTTCACGTCCGGCGGGTCGGCTACTACGGGTTGGAACCGGCGCTCCAAGGCGGCATCAGTTTCAATAGATTTGCGGTATTCGTCAAACGTGGTAGCACCGATACACTGTACTTCCCCGCGGGCCAAGGCCGGCTTTAAAATATTGGCGGCATCTATGGAGCCTTCCGCCGCACCCGCACCGATAATGGTGTGGAGTTCGTCAATGAAAATGATGGCATCTTTTGCGGCGGCCAGTTCGTCAATAATATTTTTTAAGCGTTGTTCAAATTCTCCGCGGTACTTGGTTCCCGCCACCACGGAGGCTAAATCTAAGGCTAAAATACGTTTGTTGGAAAGGACTTCCGAAATTTCTCCTTGGGCTATTTTCTGTGCCAAACCTTCTACGATAGCCGTCTTACCTACACCCGGCTCCCCGATAAGCACCGGGTTGTTTTTTGTGCGGCGGGCCAATATTTGTACCAAGCGTTCAATTTCTTCCTCGCGCCCGATAACGGGGTCCAGTTTATTTTGGGCGGCCAATTTTGTCAGGTCGCGGGTGTATTCGTCTAATGTAGGGGTTTTGCTTTTGCTTACGGTTGTTTCGCGTTCTTTTTTAGGAGTATTTAAATTGATTTCCTGCGAAAAAACGGCATTGTCTTCGTTTAAATCGCCGGAGTCCGCATCACCGATAAAGTTGAGCACGGTATCGCGCACAGAATCCAAATTAAGCCCCAAATTGGCTAAAATTTTACCTGCCATTCCTTCCTCTTCGCGGATAAGGCCCAGTAAAATATGTTCGGTGCCGATATGGTCCGAGCCTAACATTTGGGATTCTTCTACGGACAGTTCCAAAACTTTTTTGGCGCGTGGCGTAAAAGGGATTTCGCCAAGCAGCATAATTGTATCGCCGATGCCTACCATTTTTTCAATTTCCTGGCGGACTTTGCGGAACGTTACACCCAAGCCGGATAAAATCTTATTGGATACGGTCCCTTCCAAAGCGGAAAGACCCAGTAAAATATGTTCGGTACCCACATAGTCGTGGTTGAGGCGTTTGGCCTCTTCTTGCGCAATCAGGATAATTTTTTGCGCATTTTCGGTAAATCTTTTAGCCATCTTGTTTTAAACCCCTTTCAAACGATTACTACCATTATATAAAATAACTTACCGGTCCGCGGTGATTACGCGCGCCCTTCGGGTGCAGGGCAGATGCCTTACAGCGGGGGATATTTTGTATAATACCTTATATATGGAACAAGCAATAGAACGCGCCCGCAAAATCAGGGCCATTTTAACCGACGTAGATGGTATTTTAACGGACGGAAAAGTAAACTTTTTCGTACGGGACGACGGCAAAATAGACGAATTTAAATCTTTTAACACGCAGGACGGTCTGGCTGTGATGCTCTGCAACAGTACGGATATTGTGTGCGGTATTATTACGGGCCGCCGCCATCCAACCACTGTGGAGCGCGCCCGAAACTTGGGTTATAAATATATGTACCAAGGCTTTTTAACCAAAATGGGACCGCTTAACGATATTTTGAAAAAAGAAGGCCTGACTCCCGAACAAGTGGCCTATATCGGTGATGATATTACGGATATGCCTCTTTTAAAAGCCGTAGGTTTTGCGGCTACTGTGCCCAATGCGCTGGACGTAGTAAAAAATTGCGCGCATTATGTTACCAAGCGTAACGGCGGGGACGGTGCTTACCGCGAAATTATTGATTTCATTTTAAATGCCCAAGGCAAATTGGCCCCGATTTTGGACCAAGTAAATAAATCTGCCTGGAAGGTCAACAAAAAAGCGCAGTTGGAAATTGTTACATCGCAGGAAGGAATTGCGTAATGAAAGGCAAGTTTATTGTTTTAGAAGGGCCGGACCGTTGTGGCAAATCTACCCAAGCCAAGTTGCTTTATAATAGGCTTGTGGCGTGCGGACACGAGGTTGTTTTAACTCGTGAGCCGGGCGGCACCCCCACAGCGGAACGCATCCGGCAGTTGGTGTTGGAACCGGGATTGGATATCCGCCCGATGGCGGAATTAATGCTTTACGAAGCCTCCCGTGCCCAGCACACGCAGGAAAAAATTTTGCCAGCCTTGGAAGCCGGAAAAACTGTCATTTGCGAACGTTATACAATGTCCACCTGCGCTTATCAGGGTTATGGGCGGGGCATTGATTTAAAGGTAATTGAAGCGTTAAACCAAGAGGCTTCGCTCCATTTACAACCCGATTTGACACTCGTATTTTTAATGTCGGATAAATATTTTACCGAACGCGGGGAATATTTATTTTCGGACCGTTTAGAGCAGGAAGATGTGGCTTTCCGCCAGAAAATGCGCCAAGGGTATTTGGAAATGGTACAAACCACCCCCAATGCGTATTTGGTGGATGCCGACAGAAACATAGACGAAATACAAAACCAAGTGCGCCAACTGCTGTTGGACCGCCATATTATAGAGTAATGCCGTTTGCTGATATTTTGGGGCAGGAAAAAGCCTCCTCGTATTTAAAACAACTGGTCCGGAACCAAAAGGTTCCGGGCGCGCTTTTGTTTTTTGGGCCGGACGGTGTGGGCAAACGCTTGGCGGCGCTTGAATTTGCCAAGGCTCTAAACTGTTTAGACGAAGATGCCCGCAGGCGCGGAGATGCCTGCGGCGTGTGTGCCAACTGCCGGGCCATTGATAAGGCTACCCACCCGGATGTAACTTTTGTAGATTTTACTTATCAGGCCCGGTTAGAAGTAAAAAAAGATTTTACCAGCAAAGGCTATGCCGAAGAACTGGAAAAGGAAATCACCAAACAGCAGCACATTAGCGTAGATACTATTCGCGATGTTACCGCCAAATCCCAGCAAAAGGCTGTGGGGAACGGGTGGAAGGTGCTGATTATTGACCAAGCCCAAACGATGCAGGGCGCGGCGGCCAATGCTCTTTTAAAATTTATTGAAGAACCGCCGTATAAAACGGTTTGGGTGTTGATTACCAATAAACGCGCGGCAATGCTGCGGACGATTTTGTCGCGCTGCCAACCGCTTGCTTTTTCGCCTTTGTCCTTGGAAAATGTAAAAGAAATTTTGACACGAACACAGGCCAATGTAACCAATGCGGATTTGTGCGCCCGGTACAGTGCCGGTTCTGTTTCCAGTGCGGTAAAAGCCGCAGGAGCGTTAGATTTGTTGGAAGCCGGCGGCTTTGGCTCCCCGCAAGGGCCAAGCGGTGTGGCGGCGGGGCTTTCCCGCACGTTGGTAACGTCTAGGCAAGAGGCCCAGGCGGTGCTGGATGTACTGATAATGGCTTTGCACCGCGCCTGGATAGACGAGGCCGATGAAAACAAGCAGTGTGTTTATCAAACAATGCTGAAACGATTTGAAAATTACAAGCGCAGTATCGGGCGGAACGTATCGCCTGCGCTGGTGTTGGAAACGGCTTTAATGAGTTTAGACGGTTTAAATTTGCAGATTTTTTAATACGGAGAAATTATGACCAAGAAATGCTATATTACTACCCCTATTTATTATGTGAACTCAGTTCCGCATATCGGGCACGCTTATACGACGATTGCACAAGATGTATTGGCGCGCTACAAACGCTTGAAAGGTTTTGATGTGCGCTTTTTGACGGGGACCGATGAACACGGTGCCAATATTGAAAAATCCGCCGCCGCCGCAGGCGTAACGCCCAAAGAGTGGACGGACCGGGTTTCGGGTAAATACAAAGAATTGTGGAAATTATTAAATATTTCTTATGACGATTTTATCCGCACTACCGACAAAAAACACGAACAAGTGGTGCAGGCCATTTTTGAAAAATTATTAAAGAGCGGGGATATTTACTTGGGTTCCTATTCGGGTAAATATTGCTTGTCCTGCGAACAATATTATAACGAAAGCGAAATTTTGGAAGGCAACCTCTGCCCGGTACACAAAAAACCGCTGACCGAAGTACACGAGGAAACCTACTTCTTTAAACTTTCCCGCTACGAAAAACCTCTCTTAAAATATTATGAGGAACACCCCGACTTTTTAAGCCCCAAATACCGCGCAAACGAAATTATCAACTTTGTAAAAGGCGGCTTGCAAGATTTATCCGTTACCCGTACCAAAGTGGCGTGGGGTATCCCGGTGCCGAGCAACCCGAAACATACCATTTATGTTTGGTTTGATGCGCTTATTAACTATATTTCCGCCGCAGGTTACGGCACACATATTTGCGCAGATAAAACGCTGCACGAGGAACAATTAAAACAAATCAAAGCCGAAAAGTTTGAAGATTTATGGCCCGCTGATTTACATATGGTGGGTAAGGAAATTTTCCGTTTCCATACGGTTATTTGGCCCGCGGTTTTGATGGCGCTTGGATTGCCTCTTCCCAAAAAAGTATTTGCTCACGGTTGGTGGACTGTGGAGGGGGAAAAGATGTCCAAGTCCTTGGGCAATATTGTGGACCCGGCCAAAGTAGCCGCCGAATACGGGGTGGACCCGCTGCGTGCGTTTCTGTTCCGCGAAGTTCCCTTTGGGCAGGACGGAGATTTTTCTATGGCAAGTTTTAAAAACCGTTATAATTCCGATTTAGCAAATAACATTGGTAACTTGCTTTCCCGTACGCTCAATATGGCGGCAAAAAATATAGGCGAATTGCCGGAAAAAATTGAAGGCGACTATAAATTGCTCGCGCACTCCAACGAAGTGGACCAAGCCATTGATAAGTCGTATGACGAACTGGCCTTTGATAAAGTGCTTGAAAATATCTACGGCTTCGCCAGCGAATTAAATAAACTGGTGGACGAGAAAAAACCGTGGGAATTGGCCAAACACGATGTGGAAGCCGCTAAGGCCGTCTTGTTGGAACTGGTGGCCTGCCTGCGTAAAGTGGCGGTGTGGTTGGAGCCGTTTATGCCGACGATTGCCAAAGAAATGCAGCGGAGGCTCTTGCCCGGCAAGATTGAAAAGTATGCTCCTCTTTTCCCGCGTTTGGATAAATAGAATAGAGCCTTTTGGTAGCGGCACGCTTATAAACGGGCGTGCCGCTTTTTTTGGGCAGATAGTCCTGTAATGTGGTACAATGCCTGTAGAAAGGTGGAATACGCTATATTTACGTCGGAGATGAGTTGATGAAATATAAAGTAAAATTAACAGTTATTGATAAAAAATTGTATCCGGAATTACAACAAGCCTACTGTGCGGACCCGAAAGCAGGTCCTTGCCCTTGCTATAATGTAGGCGATGTATTTATTTTTGAGAGAAATGCCAAGAAAGATGATTTCTGGCATGGTGGACTTAATACATTAGTGGAAACGAAGGCCGACCCTAATACAGTGGCAGGTGGCCCCAAAATGCCGCATTGTTCCGAACTATGGGATGCTATTTCACGTTATATTTACGCAGGTCTACAAGGGGGTTCTATCATGAAAGGTTGGATGAAAGAGGAAAACACCATGATTGCTTGTTGTTCTGATGGGACAAGACCTGTAATTTTCAAAATAGAACGAATAAATGAAGAGGAGTAATATGAACGAGATTATTAAAGCTATGCAAGAGCGTCGCAGTATCCGCAAGTTTAAAGCGCAAATGCCTAAAAAAGAAGATTTAGAGCAGATTGTACAAGCCGGGCTCTATGCCGCCAGCGGGAAAAACCAACAAGCCGCTATGGTCCTTGCTATTACGAATAAAGAAATGCGTGACAAACTTGCACAGGCAAACTGCAAAATCGGTGGGTGGAACGAAGGATTTGACCCTTTCTATGGTGCCCCTGTGGTACTTGTGGTGCTTGCCAATAAAGCACAATTTACACACATTTACGATGGCAGTTTGGTAATGGGTAATATGATGTTAGCCGCACATGCCTTGGGTTTGGGTAGCATTTGGATACACCGTGCCAAAGAAGAGTTTGAACAGGCAGAATGGAAGAAACTGCTTGCAGAGTTGGGCGTACAGGGCGACTGGGAAGGCGTAGGTCATTGTGCAGTGGGATACATGGACGGCGATATGCCCACGGCCGCTCCTCGCAAAGATAACCGTGTATTTTGGATAGAATAGATTATTCGGTTATAACATATTACCGCCCTTGCTAATCGGGATAAAATAGATTACACTAACTTTATGAGAAAATTTCTTCTGCTTGCCTTGTTGGGGATGAGTGCGCTGATTGCGCGTGCCGGGGTGTCGGGCGCGGCCTTTTTTGCCGTGGTACGCTCGGGCGACACGGACAAGGCGGAAGAAATGTTGCGCGCCGATAAAACCTTGGTTTTTGTAGAAGAGCCGGACGGAACGACGGCCTTCTTGGCGGCGGTAAAAAATAAAGACGTCAAAATGGCCAGACTTTTGGCTGATAGTTTTTCCCGTTTGGACGTCCGCACCAACGGGGGAAATGCCCTACACTTGGCCGTATCCAATAATGACGAAGAAATGTTGCGTATGCTTTTTGCCTTTATGGATGAGGTGGAGCCGGAATTATTTGAATCTTTGGCCAATGAACCGCACGGGAACCGTATCTCACCCGCCAGCGACCGCAACACCCCGCTTCATTTGGCGGCGTTAAATTGCAACCGGGCTATTTACGGTTTTTTGGCCGCGCACGGCGCAAACGAAAAAATATTAAACCGCCGCCGGCAAACGCCAAGGTACTTGGTTACTTCCTGCAAGCAAACGCCTGAAACCTCTTCCCCAGTATCAGAAGTTACTGTGTTGCAACCTAAAACACAAAAATAGTGCTGACAAAGAGACCCGATTGTCCTCAACTTAAATCAATCAGGTGCCAATTTTTTTGGTAGAGTTCCGTCAGTTTTTGGCGAAACAAAAAATGTTCCGGCTTGGTGAGGGCAGGGTCTTGGGATAAAAGTTCGTCACGGTCCTCAATGGCCTGATATAAAATATCCCGGTCCTTAAAAATATCCCCGGCTTTAAATTCCAGTTCGCCGCTTTGCCGCGTGCCTAAAATTTCGCCCGGTCCGCGCAGTTGCATATCACGTTCGCCGATTTTAAAGCCGTCCCGCGTGGCGCAGATAATGTCCACGCGTTCTTTGGCTATATTCCCCGCGTGTTGGGGTACTAAAATACAGAAACTTTCGTGTTCTCCGCGGCCCACACGCCCGCGCAACTGGTGCAAACTGGCCAACCCAAAGCGTTCTGCGTTTTCAATTACCATTACAGTAGCGTTTTTTACATCAATGCCTACCTCAATTACCGGGGTGGCTACCAAAATATCTGTTTTATGGGCGGCAAAATCGGCCATTACGCTTTCCTTTTCCGCTTGGGACATTTGCCCGTGCAAAACAGCCAAGCGGAAATCCGGGAACACCTTTTTTAATTTTTCAAATTCTTCCGTTACGGCTTTGGCTGAAACCTTTTCACTTTCCTCAATCAGCGGGAAAACAATATATGCCTGCCGCCCTTTTTTTACTTCCTCGCGCACGCGGTCGTAGGCCAGTTTAGAAGTGGCCGATTCCGTTTGAATCGGTTGGCGTCCGGGGGGGAGTTCGTTTAATGTGGAAACGTCTAAATCGCCGTAGAACGCAAGGGCCAATGTTCGCGGAATAGGCGTAGCGGTCATAGTCAAAAGGTCTAATTTGGCGGTTTTCTCTTTTAGTTTGCTGCGCTGTTTTACGCCAAAGCGGTGCTGCTCGTCAATGACTGCCAGACGCAAATTGTGAAATTTCACATCATCTTGGATAACAGCGTGCGTGCCCACTAAAATATCAATTTTCCCATCAGCGAGTTCTTTTAAAATTTTCTTTTTAGCCGCGGCCTTGGTGCTGGATGACAGGACGGCCAAATTCACTTTTAAACCCTTTAAAATGCGCTTGAAAGTTAAAAAATGCTGTTCTGCTAATATTTCTGTCGGGGCCATTAGCGCGGCCTGGTACCCGTTTTCCACCGCCAGCAACATCGCGCACAGAGCCACTACGGTTTTGCCGGAGCCGACATCTCCCTGCAACAGCCGGTTCATCGGGCGGGGGGAGCAGAGGTCTTTAAAAATTTCGTTGATAACTTTTTTTTGGCTGTTCGTAAAGTTAAAACCCAGTTGCTCGCGGAACGGGGTTAAAAGGTTTTTTTTGATTTCGTATGAATAATCTTTGGCTAAAATTTTAGTTTGTGTGCGTTTAATGCCCCACGCCGTAGCCAGGAGCAAAAATTCCTCATACGCCAGGCGCGCACGTGCGCTTTCCAGTTCGGCTAATGAATTTGGAAAGTGTATGGCTTTTAAGGCCTGCGGTGCGCTTAATAATTGGCGTTTGGACAGCAAAACAGACGGTAAAGTTTCCGGTTCGGCCGCCAGGGACGGGGTTTGCAGGGCTTCATAGACAAATTGCCGGAATTGTTTATTTGTCAGCCCCTCGGTCAAACCGTAAATAGGCGTTAAGCGGCCCGCGTGTAACTTGGTTAAAACGTCTGCGGCGGGGTAATGCTCATCTACTGTAACTTTATTGCCGAAGAAATTATTTTTATCTTCGCGTTTACCGATAATCCACACTTCGTTATTGATATGAAAATCTTTTTTAAGTGTGCCGAACGGGTCAAAGCGGAAAGCGCGGAACGTACGTTTTTTAAACCAGGTGCACTCCATTTGCTGTCCCTTTTCATCTTCTAAAAATGCTTTAAAAATCAGCACGCTTCGGGCCGGGATTTGCTGGGTACGCAAAACTCGCCCTTTAAAAACCACGAGCGACTCGGAATTATATTCATTAGGTGTGGAATTTAAGCGGCGGTCCTGATATGTCCGCGGATAATAATGGAGCAAGTCCTCTACGGTTTGAATTTCTAACCGTTCAAACAGTTTTGCTTTGGCCGGGCCGATGCCCTTTAAATATTGGATTTGCGTGCTTGTCGTCATACCTATATACTTATTTTACAAATAATATATGCTACAATTTAAAAAAAGGAGGACATTTTATGGATTTGGAATTGATTTCCGCGCAAGTTAGCGAACATTTATTACGGGTGGGACAGAGCAGTTTGAAAATATTAGGTGCGCTGGTAGGCGCTATTTTAATTTTGGTGGTGGGGCTTTATATTTCCCGTTTTGTGGGGTCTTATGCCAAGAAGATTTTAAACAAAATATCCTTTGATGACAAAACCTCTAAACTGGGTATTAACGAGTTGTGCGTGCGGTTTGGTTTAGGTAAATCTCCAACGTATATTATTTCATTTGTCCTGGCCTGGGCTGTAATTTTTTACGCCATTGTGCTGGCGGCGGATGTGCTTCATTTGGCGATTATCCGCAACTTATTTACTCAATTTTTAGAATTTATCCCGACGCTTTTTGTGTCCGTTTTGGTTTTGTTTGCGGGCCTGCTGTTCGGCAAATTAATGGGGAATATTATTGAAAATTCCGCCAAGGCCAATAATTTAAAAGGCGGGTTTTTTATTTCCCGCGCGGTTAATGCGTTTATTGTATTTTTCTGTGCATTAGTGGCGGTGGAAAACCTGGGTTTTGCCAACCAGTTGGTAAACAACGTGGTAATTATTTTGCTAGCCTCTTTGGGGTTGGCCTTTGGTATCGGGGTAGGATTAGGCTCCAAGGAATTGGTAGCCGAATTTTTGCGCGACCTCTTTAAAAAGGAAGACAAATAGTTTGTAAGATAAAAAATCCCGGAGCGTTTTCTCGCTCCGGGATTTTTTTCGTATGTTTGTTTAAAACATAGTGGCTAATAGCAAGATAAGTAATCCCAAGAACACACAGCACAGGATAAACTTGGTAAGGCCCAAATGCTTTTTAAGCCAATCGTTAAAGGTGGCTGATTCCTTTCCGCACAACGTAAGCACAAAGACCAGCACAAGAGGCAAAATAAACATCAAGTTGTACAATAACAGGAACTCCGTGGCCCGCCAAAAATGTTGGTTTACTTCCTTTAAAATGACCACAATTGTAGGCAAATACACTTGCCCTGTGCATACGGCCTCCACCCCGGAGACCACAAAGCCCACAATAAATGCCGCCAACAAGAGCCGCCACATAGAACTGTGTTTATCTTTTAAAAAGAAGCGCATTACCTTGTGGATATACACTTTGTAATTGGTAGGCAGTTGTAAGAGCATTTTTTCGGATTTTTTAGTGCGCTGATAGACTACAAAGTCGTAAATACTGAGGAGCAAAAACACCCCGCACAGCCCCACCATACCCCATTGGACGGCCAAGGTTACATAGCGAAATGCCTTCATAGCGTACAAAACGTGGAATGCGCCCAGCCCCATTAGCACATAGGCCAAAAAGACGGCTGCACAGTAGGCTGACCCCACGATTACAATTTCTTTTTTGGTGTATTTATAGGCCGCCAAAAAAGACACAAAAAATACGATTACCGCAAAAGCACACGGATTGACACCGTCGGCCAGCCCCGCACCAATGATGGCCCACAGCGTGATTTGGCTGAACAGCGTTTCGTGTGTTTGCAACGAAGGCGCTTCCTCTTTTTGCAAACCGGGTACGCGGGTTTCTTCATTATTGTCTATTGCTTTTTGAACGGCGGCATCGGCTCCGGGGCCGATTTGCGTGGGGTATCCTTGCAATACTGTTTCCCCTACAATTAACATTGGAATTCCGGCATTATCCAAGTGATAGGCTTCCAAGGTTTGCGAAAAAATAACATTGTTGGCATCTTGCGTCAAGTCATATTCGGTCAAGCGGACCTTGTCTTGGTGTTTTTCTTTAAACGCTTGCGGGAAACCGTCTTGTTTTAAATGGCGGCAATGCGGACAGTAAGGCGAGGTGAATAACACGGCATCCACCGGCTTGGCCCACGCGCCGAACGAAACGGTAAAAAACGCGAGCGTGAGTAATAACGGCTTAATTGTACGGCTAATCATTTAACACTCCTAACATTGGGTCTGGCAAGCGGCCAGCCCGGCTGATTGAATTTTTGAATTTTCGTCCTGCAAGGTTTCGGTATCTTGCGGATAGAAATCGGGTAATTTTAAGCGGCAGGTTTTGCTGTGTACACAAGGGGAATCGGTGCAAGTGCAGTCGGTCCATTTTTTTGTGCAGGAACAGTTTTTACCGTCGCATTGAATTTCGGCTGATAATAAAAATTGCGAGCCTGTTTTTTTGCATTGGAGCATTTGCGCTCCGTTTGCGGCGCGCGGTGCAGTATATTCCTTTGCACTCCAACGCGCACCCGCTACGGCCCCCAACACAAGTAATACGGCGGCGCACATACCCCACGTTACGGAGCGTTTCCACGCGTGGGACGGCCGTTCTTGCAAACGGGTCCATACGCGGGCTTGGGCACGGCCCTGCGGGTCAAAATCGGTTTGTGCGGCGCGTTTCTGCCAAGGCTGTTTAGTCATAGTTTTTCATCCCTTTGCGCATTTTGGTTACGGCACGGTTTATAATTGTGCCGACATTAGATTCGCTTAATTGGGATACTTGCGCGATTTGCCGGTTGTTTAGGCCGGAATAAAATTTCAGCGCTAAAATATCCCGTTCCCGTGCGGATAACTTGCCGAGGGCATTTGTCAGGTCGCGCCGGAAGGTATCCTGTTCCAGATTCTTTAAAGGGGAGTCGCCCGCATATTCAGGGGCGGCTTCCTCCGTTAGCGAAAATACGTTTTTTACCCAATATAACCGCCAATACATATTGGTCTGGTTGCGCGCAATCGTAAAAATCCATTGGGTAAATTCACCTTTTTGTTCGTCAAACGAAGCCCAATGCTCATATGCGTTCTTCCACGCCGCTGCGCATAAATCTTCGGCGGTGGCGTGATTGCGTACGCGCGAAAAAATATACGCGTACACCCGCTTAAAATAAGTATTGTAAAGGTCTTCAAATGACGTCATCTATATAGAATATGCCCGGCTGCAAAAAGTATCACACTAATTATTTTATCTTTTATGAGGAGAAAAAACTCCCGGCCTTTTTAAAAAGACCGGGAATAGGTATTTTTTTATTTTTTTAAGCAAGCGGCTGCATCTTTTACGATTAACTCCGGCGTTAAGTGGTAACGCGCATAGAGTTCCGGCAAAGGCACTCTGTCGGTAAATTCCTTTTGGGAGCCAAAGTTGAGCACTTTCATTTCGCTGTTGCCGTAGAACGAGGCAATTTTCTCGCCAAAACCGCCATTTATTTCGCCGTCTTCCAGCGTGAGTACGAGTTCGTGCCCTTTTGTAAGGCCGTTGAGTACATTTTCGTCCACCCCGGTTAAATAGCGCGGGTTAATAAGCGTAGCGTTAATGCCCAGTTTGGCTTTGAGTGCGGCACAGACCCTTTCGCCCAGTTGGAAGAAAGACCCTGCCGCAATAACAGCCACGCGGGAACCTTTTTCCACCACTTCGTAGCGGTTCAAGACGGAGTAGTCTTTTTCCACGGGGCGGTGGGCGTGCGTAAGCGGGGCGAACGGCACGCGGATAGCCACAGGATAATGGGTTTGGTTGACGGACCAATCCAGCATTGCCAAATATTCCTCTTTTGACGTGGGAGCCAAATAAACCATATTGGGAATATTGGAAATTAAGGGAATATCAAAGGTGCCCAAGTGGGTGGCATCTCCGGCGGAAATACCGCCCCAATAAACCAAAAGGGTGGCCGGATTTTTGTTAAGTGCCAAATCTTGCGACAGTTGGTCATATGTGCGCTGAATAAAGGAACTCAAAACCGCCAATACGGGTTTGGCTCCGCCCGCGGCCAGGGCAGAGGCGGCGGCCACAGCGTGTTCCTCGGCAATGCCCAAATCGGCAAAGCCCTTGCCCAGTTTTGCGCGCACATCTGGCGTTAAGGCGACTGCGCCGGGCGTGGCCGGGTTCAGCACGATAAAGGAAGAATCCTCCGCGTGCTTTTTAAGCATATAGTCCACGGTTACGGAATCGTACGTTTCCTGCGGGGCCGGAGCGGGTTTGGGGTCTAATGCGCCGGGCAGAATCCAGTGGAAGGCTTCTTTATTGGCGATGGCCTCCGCACAACCTTTACCTTTTAATGTATGCAAGTGTAGCACGGTGGGGCGCGGAGTGTCTTTTACTTGTTTAAAAGCGGTGATGAGAGAAGATAAATCGTTTCCGTCGTCCACATACACATAATCAAAGCCCAAGGCTTTAAAATAGTTGCACTCGGCTTTGCCTTTGGTTTGGCGCAGGAGTGCCAGGTTGCCATATAAACCGCCGTGGTTGGGGGCGATAGACATTTCGTTATCGTTTACCACAATAATAATGTTGCTTTTTAAAGCACCTGCGTTGTCTAACCCTTCAAAGGCTTCGCCGCCGCTCAAAGAACCGTCGCCAATGACGGCCACAATGTTGTTCTTTTCGCCTTTCAAATCACGCGCCATTGCCAGGCCTACTGCCAAACTGGGGGCGGTAGAGGTGTGGCCCACTACAAAGTGGTCGTGGACGCTTTCCTGCGGGTTGGTGTAGCCGGAGATTTTGCCGTAGTTGGACGGGTCTGTAAAATATTGTTTGCGCCCAGTCAGCATTTTATGCGTGTAACATTGGTGAGATACGTCAAACACAAACTTATCTTCGGGCGAGTTGAACACATAGTGCATTGCAATCGTGGGTTCAATAAAGCCCAGGTTCGGGCCGAAGTGGCCGCCTGTGGCGTTTACCTTTACGATTAAGGTCTGGCGGATTTCATCCGCTAAGGCGGTTAATTCCGCCAAAGAGAGATTTTTTAAATCTTTCGGGTCGTTAATTTTGTTTAATACGTTCATTTTATGCTCCTAACAATTTTTTCCGGCTTCGTAGGCTTCTTGAAATACGGGAAGATTTTTTACTTCACCTTTCTGCCAGGCTCCCGTACCGTAAATAATTCCTTTTTCCCGTGCGCCGTCCAGGCAGTCCGCGGTAAATCCGCGCAGGGCTTCCAAGGTGCGCTGCATATTTTTATGGCTGGTGTCGGCGGCGGTAATGATAAAATAAAAATCTTTATTGGAAATCTCGTTGTAGCGCGGAACGGTGCGGTCAATAAATGTTTTTAACTGTCCGTCCATACTGTAAAAATAAACTGGCGTAGCTAAAACGATTACGTCTGCTTCTACCATTTTGTTTAAAAGTTCACCCATATCGTCTTTTTGCACGCATTTGTGCGACGTGTTGCATACGCCGCAACCCAAACAATAGTTAATTTGGTGTTCGCGCAGGGCAATTTTTTCAGCGTGATGCCCGGCGGATAAGGCTCCTTTTAAAAATTGGTTACATAACAGGTCGGAATTGCCGTCCTTTCTGGGACTGGCAGAAATAATTAATACCTTTTTAGACATAACTTCCTCACTTTAAAAGTTTTTTCTCACAAGTGACAATTTTGTCCTCGTAAACAGAAATTTTATAGTTTAAACGTTCCAGCGTTTGTTGCATTTCTTCAATGCGTTGTTTTAAGCGGTCCCGCTCGGCAATTAGCAGATGTTTGCGCTTTTGCAAGGTGCGGTTTCCCTTGCGGTAGAGTGTTACATAGTGCGTAAGCGTTTCTATGGATAGCCCCGCCCCGCGCATACATTTAATAAATTCCACCCAACCGCAATCCGTTTCGGTGTAATCGCGCACTCCGCTTTCCTTGCGGTTTACCGGGGGGATAAGCCCGGCTTTTTCGTAATAGCGCAAGGTGTCTGCGGGCAGACCGTATTTTTCACTCACTTCCGAAATGGTCATATTCTTCTCCTTTTAAGCCTGTATATATATTGTAATTCTTGGAGTTGGCTCCAAGTCAAGAAGTAATTTGAAAATAAAAAAGGCTCCCGTTGGGGAGCCTTTTTCAAAAGCAGTTATTTTAGGCCGGATTTGCAGCGGCCGTTTGTGGGGAGCGGACCTTTTTGGTGCCCAACAATCCGCAGATTAAGGCACCCAAAGCGCAGGTAACAAAGGTAATTCCGGCGGAGTGCATCATATTGCCAAGTCCTACCAAGGGGGAAACAATGCTGCCGAATAAAAATCCTGCCGCCCCCAAAACAGCCGACCCTGTACCCGCCTGCCCGCGTACGGCGTCCATTGCAAGTGTAGTTGCCGCCGTAAAGGAAAGTCCCGCCATAAACAGCAGTACAAAGAGCAGGCCCTCAAACACTATAATAGAACTATCCGCAAACAAGGCCGCGCTTAATAAAATACTGCAAACCAGCATCCCCAAGCAACTGGTTAAAATGCAATTTTCCTGGCGTTTGAATTTGACCGACAACCCTGCGCCGATACCAATCGCTACGGCATTAACTGCAAAAAACAGACTGAACGCCAACGGGCTAAATCCGTAATGTTCCTGTATGATAAAGGGCGAGGCTGCAATATACGCAAACAAAATACCCAAGGCAAAGGCCTGTTCCAACACGCAAAAAATATATTTGCGGTTTTGAAAGACCGTTTTAAATACCCCAAAGGTTTTGGAAAGTTTTTCCTTAGAGCGTTTGGCGCGGGATAACGATTCGTTAAAATGGACACACGCTCCTGTCAGCAAAAGGCCGATGACAAACAATACTATAAACACACTTTGCCAGCCGGTTACTTTTAAAATGGCTCCGCCGATAACAGGAGCGGCAACGGGCGCAATACCGTTAATCGCGCCGATAATAGCCAGGGCTTTTGCTAAGTTAGCGGACTTGAACTTGTCCGTAGCAATAGAGCGGGAGATGACAATTCCGCCCGCGGCGGCTAAACCTTGTATCAAGCGCAGGGATACAAAGACTTCTATGGTCGGCGCAAAAATACAGGCCACCGTGGATAACAGGAACAGAACCATAGATACGAGTAACGGTTTCCGGCGGCCGTATTTATCGCTTAATGGGCCAAAAACAATTTGCCCCGCGGCTAACCCCAGCATAGAAAACGTCAACCCTAACTGCACCATAGAAGCATTGGTGTTAAAGAACGACGTCATTGCCGGAAGGCTGGGTAAGTACATATCGGTTACGAACGGGCCAAAGGCCGTCAGCATACCCAGAAAGACAAATAAAAAAAAGGCCGTATTGCGCCTTTTTGTGGAGTTTCCCTGCCAGGTTTTGTTGTGTTTCATATTTATATTGTAACTTTTTTGGAGCAAAAACAGAGCCGGTTCTCCGGCTTTTTGCACCGTTTTCTGCTGGGGCAGGGGTTATAGTTTTCCGCCCGCCGGGGGTAAAATAATGCGGGTTTTTATTGGCGGTGCCTTAAATATTTTCCCGGGGAAAAGCAGAAATAGGTACAATATATATATGAAGCGTACCTGCCAATGGCTGTTAATTTTTGCTTTGCTATCGTACTGTGCCCCCTTTGCGGCGGCGCAGAAACGCTTGCCGTCCGTGCGCGTGCCGCGCAAAGTGGGCACGGAAATTTTACCGAAACTGTTTCGTGTTCCATTGGTAAAAGTTCCCGCGGTGCGGATGCCGGTCGGGCCGCAGATTTCGGCCTTGTTGGCTGCCCCGGCTGTGCCGTCTTTTACGGTGCAAACGCCGTGGCGCCCGGTGGTTTTCCCGGGTAAAAAAGATATTGATGCCGTTATTTTTGACTTAGACGGTACATTGTTAGATTCCTTGTGGGCGTGGGAAAATTCCGGGGTGAACTTTTTGCGCACACAGGGGATTAATCCGCCCGAAGGGTTTAACGACCAGTTAGCCCAACTGTCGCTTATGGACGGAGCCAAACTGGTTAAAGAAAAATATAACCTGCCCCAATCGCCTGAGGAAATTTTGCGCCTGACATTGGCCCCTATCCGCGAGCGGTATTTCCATACCATTATGCCCAAGCCGGGTGTGCCGGAACTCTTGCGCCGTTTGAAAGAGCAGGGGGTGAAGATGTGCGTGGCTACGGCCTCGGATAAAGAATTAACCGTAGCGGCTTTAAAACGCACGGGGCTATTGCCTTATTTTGATTTTATCTTAACGTGTGATGAGGTAGGGGCGGGAAAAAGAACTCCCGTCATTTACGAAGCCGCCCTCAAAAAATTAGGCACGCAAAAAAAGCGTACCTTGGTGGCGGAAGATGCGCTCTATGCCTTGACGACTGCACATAACGCGGGCTTTCCCACTGCGGGGATTTTTGATATGCACTCCGCCAAGGACCAGCCGGCGGTGCAAAAACTCTCCACTTATTATATCCCGTCCTATACGGCCGTGCAGCCGTAAGTTGAAAAAAGTATAATAAAGCATAATTTCTAAGCAAGGAGCCGCCTGTGCGTGCACAAGCCAAAAAATGGGTCGTTACCGGGGGAGCGGGGTTTATCGGTTCGCATATTATCAAAGAACTGGTTTCCCGCGGACAAGAAGCGGTAGCGGTGGATAATTTTTCAACAGGCTCTCTTTCCCATTTATCTTCTGTTCAAAATAAAATTAAAGTTATTTCGGCTGATATCGGTGATTTTTCTGCCCTTTTAAAAGCCTTTCAGGGGGCCGATTATGTGCTGCACCACGCAGCACTTGTTTCCGTGCCCCACTCGGTGGAAGATCCGCAACTGACTTGGCAGATAAATGTGTCCGGCACGCTTAACGTGTTGGAAGCCGCCCGCCAGGCAGGTGTAAAACGTGTGGTGTTTGCCTCGTCTTGTTGCGTGTATGGCAGTTCCTCTAAACCGTGTAGGGAAAGTGCGCCCAAGCATCCCGGTTCGCCTTATGCCCTTTCCAAACAAATCGGCGAAGAATTATGCCGTTTTTACACACAAACATATGGGTTAGAAACGGTGTGCTTATGTTATTTTAACGTCTATGGAGCCGGGCAAAACCCAAATGGGGCTTATGCGGCGGTGATTGCACAGTTTTTGCAGTGTGCGCTAAAAGGACAACCGGTGCGCATAGACGGCACAGGCCGCCAAAGCCGCGACTTTATCGCCGTAGAGGACGTAGCACGCGCCAATATTTTGGCCGCTCAAAAAGGTGTGCCCGGCGAAACATATAATGTAGCGTGTGGGAAAAGTTATTCCTTGCTGGCCTTGTTGCGCCTGATTGAACAAACCACACACCAAAAATTGGCCCGCACTTTTGCCCCTAGCCGCGCGGGGGATGTGCGTACTTCGTCTGCCGATATTTCTAAAATTTCCCGGTTAGGTTTTAAGCCCCGAATAATGCTTCAAACGGGGATTGCCCGCCTGTGGCATACCTTGCAACAATAATCCTTTTGTACGCTTTCGCTTCGCCCCGAATTATGCTATATTATGGGGGAAGAAGTACCATATTCAGGAGGGGAATACAATGTGGGAAAAAGACATTAATATTAATGAAGTTCGCGAAATTCGCGGCCGCACGCTGGTTTATTTTGGCGTAGGTGCTATTGCCAAAATTGCCGATATCTGCAAAGATTTAAAAGCGCGCGGAATTAATAAGGTGCTCGTGATGACCGGGCGCGGTGCTTACAAAAAAACAGGTGCGTGGGACCACGTGACAAAGGCTTTTGAAACTACGGGTATGCAGTATGTGCATTACGACCAGGTAACGCCGAACCCGAATACCCACCACGTAAATGATGCCGTAAAAATGGCGCACGATTTTGGCGCACAGGCGGTTATTGCCATTGGCGGCGGTTCTGCTATTGATGCGGGCAAAAGTGCGGCCATTTTGCTTAAATATCCGGGCAAAACTGCCGAAGATTTATATACCTTCCAATTTATGCCGTCAGAAGCCGCCCCGATTATTGCAATTAACCTTACGCACGGTACCGGCTCCGAAGCCAACCGCTTTGCAGTAGTCAGTATTGAAGAAAAGAACTTCAAACCGGCCATTGCGTATGATTGCATTTATCCGCTCTATTCTATTGACGACCCGGCCTTGATGACGGGCCTTGCCGAAAACCAGACACGCTATGTGTCTATTGATGCGGTAAACCACGTTGTAGAAGCCGCCACCACGAAAGTAGCCTCTCCGTATGCGATTGATTTGGCTATTTCCGTAGTCAAATTGGTGGCTGAATACTTGCCGGTGGCCTTAAAAGACCCCAAAAACTTGGAAGCGCGTTATTTCTTGGCCTATGCGGCCTTGGCGGCGGGTATTGCGTTTGATAACGGTATGTTGCACTATACGCACGCGTTGGAGCACCCGCTTTCCGGCGTGAACCCGAACTTGACGCACGGCTTGGGCTTGGCGATGTTATTGCCGGCGGTACTCAAAAACATTTACCCGGCCCGCCCGGCTACTTTGGCTGATGTGCTTGCGCCTATCGTGCCCGGCTTAAAAGGTTGCGGGTGCGAAGCCGAAAAAGTGGCCGAAGGGGTGGAAAAATGGCTCTTCTCCGTCGGCTCTACGCACAAACTGCTGGACGAAGGTTTTAAAGCGGAGGATGTGGATAAACTCGTGGAATTGGCGTTCAATACACCGTCTTTGGACGGTTTGTTGGGCCTGGCTCCTACCGAAGCGACGAAGGAAGCCGTCCGCGCGATTTATACCGAATCGCTTAAACCCTGCCACAAATAAGTTTTACTTGGCAAAAAAGCCCCCGGAAAACCGGGGGCTTTTTGATGTAATTCTACCGCAAAACTTTGTTGCCGCGCATATAATCAAAAAATTGTTTTACGCGGCTGTCGCACAATACGTCTTTTACCGCGATATCCTTTTTTAAATGTACCCCCGCCAAGGTTCGGCACCGGCTTAATGCCACATAAGTTTGCCCGGGAGCAAAAGCCCCTCTCCCGATATCTAAATAAATACTGTCAAACGTCAGCCCTTGTGATTTGTGTATGGTAATGGCCCAGGCCAGTTTTAGCGGATATTGCTTAAAAAATCCTTTTACTTTGGGTTGCAACTTTTGTGTAAGTGCGTTAAATTCGTAGCGTACATCTTCCCAGACGTGCGGTTCCACTTGATACACACACCCTTTTAATTCCACCTGTATAAAGTCCGGCCCTAAATCATATACGGTGCCGATATCTCCGTTTACCCAGTTATCATCATTAACGAGCATCATAATTTTAGCGCCTTTTTTTAGGTGGAGCGTTTTATCCGCGGGCGTAGCCTTGCCGAAAGAGTCATCAGCGGTGGCTTCGTAGGCAAATTCCTTGCCGGGGAGTAAGGATAAATAATGCACGTTACGCCAAGCGGCATCGCGGTTTGTGGGGGCTAAAATAATGCTGTTTTCAAAATTTTCCGGTAGTTCAAAGGTTTTGCGCGTGTTGAGCAGGCTGTCTAACTGCGGTTGGGTTACGTTGCCCTCGCGGATTAAATTGAGTAAATTGGCATAATCCGGGTCGGCCTTTTGGCGGAAAATGCGGCGCAATTCAAATACTTCCGTAGGCAAACGGCGTAATACTTGTGCTTCAAAAAAGTACGGACTTTTGTAAATCTGGCGGAAATAATCAAACAGCCCGCCCGAGCTGGATTCTTCTACGGGCGGCAACTGGAATAAATCCCCGAATAAAACAATTTTTTTACCGCCGAAAGGTTCTTCTGTATGCGTGGAAATTTGCAAAATATAGTCTATCGCATCTAATAAATCAGCCCGGAGCATAGAGGCTTCGTCAATAATAATGGTATCTACGGCATCTACGGTTTTGCGCGGCAATCGTTTGAGGTTGCTTTTGTCTAACAGGTTGCCGGGTTTTAAATGAAAAAAAGAGTGTACTGTCTGTCCGTGCACATTAATAGCCGCAAGGCCGGTGGTAGCCAGAACCACTGCGTTTTGTGCGGTGTGCCTGGCAAAATAGCGCAACAGGGTGGTTTTACCCGTGCCCGCACGGCCCGTGATAAAGATAAGCGGCATAACGGGCGGCCGGGCTTCCAGCAAGGATAAAGCGTCCTTAAATTCGTCGGTTAAAATAATGTTAGCATCTTGTGCGGGCATATTTAAATTATAGCAATTAGGCCGTTGTCTTATCTGCTTGGGAAAAAAGACTATGTGTTGAAGGGTGGGAAACAGTAAAAATTGTTGATTGGTGGCTTGCTAAGTGTAGAAGGGCTTGAATCGTTTTTTTTTTTTGGTAAATTTTGAGTATGCTCAAAATTTACCAAAAAGAGAGGTAGTGATGAAAAAAGCGAATACGGGGCGATTAGGCCGCTTATTATGGAAAGTGGAAAAAGGGTCCTTGCGAAAAGGTATGGCCGGCTTTACATTAATAGAATTATTGGTTGTTGTTCTGATTATCGGCATTTTAGCGTCGGTAGCGATGCCGCAATATAATAAGGCTGTGGAAAAAAGCCGCGCCACACAGGCTTTGGCAATTTTAAAATCTTTATACGCTGCACAGGAAGCCTATTATATGGCAAATGGCTCGTATGCTACCTCATTTGACGAGTTGGACCTCAGCGTTCCGTGGACGGGGACAACCAAATGGCTTAATTCATCTGCTTCAACAGACACGCTCTCCAATGACAAATGGTCTTTACAAATATATAAATCCGGTGAAGATGCGGCTATTTATTTAGGGCGTATTTCAGGCGAATATAAAGGCGCAGGTTTTACAATAGGATTATCGGGTAATAACGGACAGGATAATGGAGTTTTGTTTTGTGGCGAGCGGAAGAGTATCGGTATTTCGTATGAAAAAGAAGCAGGCAGTTATTGCGTACAAATTTTTGGCGGTACAAAAGTGTTTGAAGACCCCGGCTTGCGCCGGTACCGTTTGCCGTAAATTTTCTTGAAAATTCTAGCAAAAAGATTATAGTATAAAATATATGAAAACCTTTTTTATCTTGCTTTTTGCTTTATTTGTAACCCCTTTGGGGTGGAGTACCCCTTTTGGCTTTTTGCCGGGTGCGGAAAATATAGATAATCCGAGCGCCCCGTCTGCCTTGCTGCGTAAGATAGTGTTGGGCGAGCCTGTTTGCGTGGCGGTGCAAAGTTTCCGTTCTAACGAAACGCGCACTGAGGAAGAATACTTGGAAATGTTGCGCCAAAGTTATCAGGAGTGGTTTGATTTTACGCTAAAAACCGTACGGCAAGCCGGACGAGAGGACGAATTTAAAGATTTGCTTCCCGCTTTGCAAACCCAAGTAGTTGTGCGCAAGGATTGCCCCCAGCCGGATATTAATTTTTTTGTTATTCCCGCTAATCAAATGAAAACGGTATGTAAGGCTTCTTCGGCCCTGGCGTGTGTGGATGTAGCATCCAGACCCTACAAAATGTATTTTTCACCTAAAAAAGGTCTTGCAAACTGGGCCCAAGGGGGGAACGATAAATTATTGTCGCACGAGTTAGGGCATACCCTTGGCTTTGCGGACCAGTATCCCTATGGGCGTATTAACTCCTCTATGGCATATCACACGCCGGACAGTAGCAAAGGGATAATGTCTGTTGCCAAGGCGGGGATAAAATTTTCGTGTGATGAAGCGGACGGGTTTATCAACTTGTTAGATGTTGGGGTATATGGCAAGGCGCGCGGCGGTAAGGACGGATGGCGCAGTTTTTGTCCTAAACGCACATACAGATATGTACAGGGTCGCCCCACCAGCAACGATAAATATGCCGTAGAGGTAATACCTCCCAATGTGGTGGTGATGACCTTTGGCAAAGAAGGGATGTTGCAAAATACACAGTATTTCCCCGATGCCAAGGATTATTCGTTTGATATACAAACTGTTTTTACACCGGAGGAAACGGATAAATCGGGCCGGTTCCTTTATGGGAAAAGTGATAAGGGCGAAGAAATGTATTGCTCTTATATGTATGAGCGCAAGCGGTGTGTGGCCACAAAAGAGGCGGCCAATGTGGCCTTGTGGGAAGATTACTTCCCGCATAAGAAGGTGCATATTGTAACCTTGGCCTATTCCTCTCCCAAGGGAAAAAGTATTTGGTTAAATTATTTTGAAGGCAAGGACGAAAAAATTTTGGTTTATAAAGGGCCGGATGGAATTTTTGAATTTGGTTTTTCCTCGGGGATGTTTGTAATAAAAGGGCGTCAGGTGTTTGGAAAAAAATCTGAGCCGGAAAAAGAGCCTGCCTCTCCGCAAGAGGCGTTGTTGCAACGCAAAGCGCAGCAAGCCGCCGAACGAGCGCAGCAGGAGCGTGTGGAAAAGTTATTATTAACCTTTTATGATAGATATGTAGAAGGCAATATGCCTGTTGCCGGAGAATAGCAGGTTGCCCGCTCCTTGATTTAATAGTAAAAAACAGCCCCGCGTAAATCAAAAACGCGGGGCTGTGCGATTTAGTGCAAAAGATTATTCTTGGTAATCCTTTAACATTTTGGTACGGCTGGGGTGGCGCAGTTTGCGGATAGCCTTGGCTTCAATCTGGCGCACGCGTTCGCGCGTAACATTAAACATTTTACCCACTTCTTCCAAGGTGCGCGGATAGCCGGAGTCAATTCCAAAACGCAGGCTGATAATTTTGGCCTCTCGTTCCGAAAGCGTCGCCAATACATCCGCCACTTCCTGCTTGCGCAAAAAGTCCACTGCCGCGCTGGTGGGGTTTGGCCCGTTCTTATCTTCAATAAAGTCTTCCAAGTTGGAATCCTCATCTTCGCCAATTGGGGTAGAAAGGGAAATCGGGTCCTGCATAATTTTCAGCACGCTTTTTACCTTTTCCACAGACAGGCGGAGTGTTTTGGAATAATCTTCCAAGGTTGGCTCACGGCCGTGTTCCTGGCGGAATTTGTTTGTAACCTTAGTCAGTTTGGAAACTAATTCCTTCATATGCACGGGAATACGGATTGTATTGGCTTGGTCGGCAATGGCGCGGTTGATACTCTGGCGAATCCACCAGGTAGCATAGGTGGAGAATTTAAAACCGCGTTTGTATTCAAATTTTTCCACGGCTTTCATTAAGCCCAAGCCACCCTCTTGAATTAGGTCGGAGAGTTCCAGGTTAGAATTGACGTGCTTTTTGGCAATAGAAACCACCAAACGCAGGTTGGCTTTGATTAATTTTAATTTGTCCTGCAAAATCATATCCTCAAAAAACACGATACGGTCGTTAAAGGACAAAAACTCCTTTTCCGTCATCGGGAGCATATCCACCATTTGCGCGTGGCGGCGCTGGACGTCTTCAATGTTTGATAAGGCGCGTTCTAACTCCGGTAACGTAAATTTGGTGGCTTTTTTAAATTCCTTTTCCGTCATTTTGCCCGCTTTAAATTTAGTAACCAGTTTTTTGACGTCCTCGTATTTGCCGAAGTAATCGTCAAAGCGTTGCATATCGTTGCGGGTTTCGGTCAAACGGTCGGCCAAGTTTTTGATTTTGTTGGTCAGACGTTTGATTTTATTTTGGTTCAAATTTAATTTGGTAATGGTCTGCACGACTTCTTTTTGCTTGGCTTCCAATTTTTCAATGGCATTATTGCGTTTTTTGTCGGTCAGGTTGCCCTCGCGCAATTCCTTCATTAATTTGGTGATTTCCTGTTCGCGCTTGCCGATAAATTGCGCCGCATCTTTAAGTTTTTTGCGCATATTGTTTAGTTCGCGCGTCGTGCGTTTGCCGCGGGGCATCAATTCCTTGGTGGTCATTTCTTCTTGGTCCACCAATTCTTCCCAGTTGCAAATTTCGCGCATCGTGATAGGCGATTCCAACACCAATTTTCGCAGTTCCTTTTCGCGTTCGCGGATATTGCGTGCGAGTGTGATTTCTTCGTCGCGAGACAAAAGCGGTACTTTACCCATTTCGGACAAATACATCCGGATAGAGTTGGAAATGTCCGGGCTGGCCGAGGACCAATCTTCGCTTAATGCTTCTTTATCGGCGGCGGAGACGGACTTGAATTTCTTTTGGTCCACGACCTGAATGCCCAAATCGTCTAGCGTGCCCATCACGCCGTCAATGTCTTCCGCGCTCATATCCGACGCGGCGATAGAGCGGTTCAAATCTTCCAACGATAAGAACCCGCTTTCTTTGCCTTCTTCTACTAAATCTTTCAGCGCTTTATTTCCCGATGCCATAATTTCCTCAACTGCGATATTTTTTTAATTTGTTTTGCAATTCTATATATTTTTTAAAAACTTCCGGCGGTACATTTCCTGCGCCCAGTTGCTTCATCTGGCGGCGGACCGCTTGTAATTGTTTATGCAGGCCGCTTTGCTGCAATTTAGCCGCACAGGCGGCAATGTCGCGCGCCGGATCAAAATCTTCCGGTGTTTGTAAAAGGGCCAACTTTACAAATTCACCCTTTTGCGCAGGGACCAATTTAGCCGCTTCCTGGGCTAAATCCGCTTCCTGCGGGTGTTCCATATGCGCCCGGACCAATGTTTCAAACAAGTTCCAGGCGGCGGGTGTGGAAAAATCTTCCCGCGTGAGTTCGGAGCATAAAACCAAATGTGCCGGACTCTTTAAAATCCACGACAACAAATCTTCTTCTGCCGGAGTGGCAATGGCATTTTCCAATACCGCTTGCTGGCGGCGGAAACGCGGAGCGGGTGCATAAGACACTTCCCGCAGCCGCTCCATTACTAATTCTTCATCTACGCCCAAATGTTCGGCCACATATTTGGCCCACTCTCGCCGGACGATTTCATCCGGCTGTTTGGAAATCGTTTCCGCTAATTCGGATACCAAGCGTGTTTTGTCCTGTGCTTGGAGAGGTTGCTCACATTGGGAGAGCAATAACCGGGTGTGAAACGCAATTAAATCTTGGGCGTTATTTAAAATTTCTTCAAAATTTTCTTTTCCGTACTTGGCTATATATTCGTCCGGATCCAATCCGTCCGGCAGCGAGGCTACTTTTACAAAGAGTCCGCGCTCAATCAAAATAAGCCCGCCGCGCAAAGCGGCTTTGATTCCGGCGGAGTCCGGGTCAAACAGGACAATTACCGTGTCCGTATAACGCCTTAACAGCCGGGCGTGTTCCTCGGTCAAACTGGTGCCCAAAGGGGCCACGGTATAACCCGCACCCGCCTGGTGGCAAGCGATAACGTCCATATATCCTTCCAGAAGTACGGCTTTCCCGGCTTTGCGGATTTCGGGGCCTGCAAAATTTAGCCCGTAGAGCACTTGGCTTTTGGTAAATAAAACCGTTTCGGGCGAGTTTAAATATTTGGGTTCGCCTTCGCCCAAAATGCGTCCGCCGAAACCTACCGTATCGCCCCGCTGGTTGATAATGGGGAACATCAGGCGGCTGCGGTAATAATCCCGCGGACCGTAGGCGGTTAAAACACAAAGCCCCGCCTCTTTTAAATCTTGGTCCGTAAATCCTGCGGCGCGGGCTTCTTTGGCAAGGGCGGTGGGGTCGTTTTTAGCAAAACCCAACTCAAACTTTTGACAGGTTTCTTTGGTTAAATTGCGCTCTTTCACATACGTGCGCGCGAAGTCGCCGTTAGCCGACATTAAATTTTTATGAAAGAACGCTTTTGCAAAGTCCAACAACTTGCGCAACGTGGCGCGCCGGATTTCCTCGCCCGTTAAGGGGCGCATAGGCTTGTATTCCAAGCCGGCTTGCCCGGCCAATTTTTCAAGTGCTTCGTTAAAGGATAAATTTTCAATCTTCATCAAAAAATCAAAAATATCCCCGCCTGCCTGGCAGCCGAAACAATAGAACAACCCCTTTTCGCTGTTGCAAGTGAAGGAAGGGGTCTTTTCTTTATGAAACGGACAGCAGGCTTTGTAGGTTTTACCCGAGCGTTTAAGGCCCGGAACGTATTGCCGGATAAATTCTACAATGTCCAACCTGTCCTTAATTTGTTCTGTGAGGTTATTATTCACGGTGCCGCCTGTTTTAGATTAAAGTTAAAGGCAAATAAGGCAATAGTCCGATACTTGCGTAAAGGACTATTGCCTGTGGTGTTACTTTAATTAAAAACGTCTGCGTTTGGTGCGGCGGGCGCGGCGTTGTGCTTCCTGCGATTTGATTTTTCTTTTTACGCTCGGAGGCATATACGTTTCGCGTCTTTTGATTTCTTTCAAAATGCCGTTCTTTTCGCATTCTCTTTTAAAGCGTTTAAGGGCTTCTTCAAGATGTTCGGCATCTCTTACTTTTACGAAAACCATTACTTTTTCACCACCTTCTACGGTTAATAGACAAAAATAAAAACGGCATTTTATACCTTATGTATATTATACCTTATTTTTCTTAAATTTTACGTTTTTTCAGCCAGCGGGCCATAAAAAACGTCTGCCGGCCATTAAGTGGAAGTGTAAATGGTCCACGCTTTGCCCCGCGCCTTTACCGTTATTGGTTACCAGGCGGAAGTCCTTTAAATCAAACTGCTTGGCCAGTTTTTTGGCAACCAGCAAGATTTTGCCCAACAGCAAGGCGTCCTTTTCGTCCGCTTCCGATAAGCGCGCAATGTGCTTTCGGGGAATAATCAAAAGATGTGTCGGCGCTTGGGGGTTTAAATCTTTAAATGCCACCACGTCGTCGTCTTCGTAAATCAGTTGGCTTTTAATAGAGCCGTCGGCAATGCCGCAAAAAATACAATTCATAAAGTTATTATACATATTTTTTCTTTTTACTTTTTGGGTCGCCAAAAAGTAAACAAAAAACTCGCAGACCGCACCCATAAAATCCAGTTCCGCACGGCGCATTTTACAACTCGCCTGTGGCTCAAACAAATAAAATGCTTTTTCCGTACGGAACAGATTTTATAAACGGGTTAAGGCCTGCACAAACGGCAACGGCGGACGCTTTTTATAAGCAGGACGAAGGATGTGTATCAAATAAGGAAGCGGATTTTAGGGGGGAATACGGAGGCCTTGACTCGTTCTTTTTTTGATACAATACCCTGTAAGGGTTGAATTTCTGGCAAAAGATTATTATCCTATTAATCAGTCTTTAAATCAAATTGCTGAGGAGTTTTTTATGAAAAAAGGGTTTACGTTAATTGAATTGTTGGTTGTAGTGCTGATTATTGGTA
Organism: Candidatus Avelusimicrobium fimicolum; assembly: GCF_021632165.1. Lineage (NCBI taxonomy): Bacteria > Pseudomonadati > Elusimicrobiota > Elusimicrobia > Elusimicrobiales > Elusimicrobiaceae > Candidatus Avelusimicrobium > Candidatus Avelusimicrobium fimicolum. The sequence continues at coordinate 138,706 of NZ_JAJWTS010000001.1, read as the reverse complement.
TTTTGGCGGCGGTGGCTGTGCCGCAGTATGAGCGCGCCGTAGAAAAATCCCGCGTGTCCGAAGCGGTTGCCCGCACGCGTGCAATTTGGACGGCGCAACAGGCCTATTTAATGTCTAACGGCAGTTATGCCACGGACCTGGCGGATTTGGATTTATCTTTTTCGGGCACTCCTACTAATGCGAGCGGAACCCCGTCGCTTAACACAAAGGATTTTTCCTGCCGCGCAGTAAACGCAGGCGCCACGGCGGATAACGCTTTCGGTATTGGTGTTTGCCGCCGCAACGGCAAGCCCTATGCCATTTATTATGCCCGCAACGATGAACAATTAGCCTGCTATTATGATAATGCGGAGGGCGAAAAATGGTGTCAGATTTTTACAGGCAAGACCGAAGCCCCATATTATTTTTAGGTGTTAAGTAAAACTTTTTTCCGCCCCGGCCCCGTGCCGGGGTTTTTGCTGTTGGGCGAAAAATGCGCATCAACTCAAAAATTGGTATCATATATCTATATTGTATTTTGGAGACCCCAAACATGGCAAAAAACGACCTGACAACCAGAAACCTGATGTTAGACAGTTTGAAGCAATATGCTAAAAACCGGATTTCCTTTAATCTCATCCGGGAGCATGACGCCAAAAACGAAATTCCGTTAGACATTTTGAAAGAGATGTACGACCACGATGTGCTGGGTGTGCATCTTTTGCTTATTCCCGAAGAATATGGCGGACTCGGCGGACAAACCACCGAGATTTACCGCGTGTGCGAACAATTAGCCCGCATTGACTTGGGCATCGCCACCGGTGTTTTCGCCACCTTCCTGGGCAGCGACCCGATTAACGTCGGCGGTACCCCGGAACAAAAAGCCAAATGGTTCAAAAAAATCGCACAGGAAAATAAACTTGTGGCCTATGGCGCCACGGAAGCCGATGCAGGCTCTGACCTTGTTTCCTTGCGTACCCGTGCCGAACACGTCATCAAAGACGGTAAGGTCGTGGGTTACAAAATTACCGGCAGCAAGATGTGGATTTCTAACGGCGGTGTGGCCGATATTTACACGGTACTCGCCTTGGCTCCGGGCGGCCCGAGTTGGTTTATTGTAGAAAAGGGCACCCCGGGCTTTACCCAGGACGTACACGAAGATAAGCACGGTATCCGCCTGTCCAATACGGCGGGCTTAGCATTTGATGATGTTTATGTCCCGGCCGAAAATCTAATCGGTTTGAAGGAAGGCCAAGGCTTCCTGCAAGCGCAGGCCGTGTTCGGCTATACGCGCTTAATGGTAGCGGCTTTCGGTTTGGGCGGCGGCGAAGAAGCGGTGGAAACTGCTTTGCAATATGCCCAACAGCGCATTCAGGCGGGCGGCCCGTTGGCCCAAAAGCAGGGTTTTATGTTAAAACTCATTACCCCGCACTATGTCCGTTTTGAAGCCGCGCGTGCTTATATTGACTGGACGGCCAAACAGTTGGAAGTAAACAACCACGGTTTAGCCACCGAGGGCGCTATCGCCAAATTGTATGCCACCGAATCGGGCAATAAGGCAGCCGAAGACTCTATCCAAGCGATGGGCGGTTTCGGTTATACCAAAGAATTTGCGGTAGAAAAAATTAAACGCGACGTAAAAATTACCTGTATTTACGAAGGCACCAGCGAAGTGTTGGAAATGACGATTTTCCGCGGACGCTGGCAGGAACATTTAAAGAGCCGCGGACAATATTATTTGAACCAAGCCGCAGAGTTTGATGCTATCCACGCGCAGAACCCCAATGTGGGCGCCGACAGCGTGGCCTTGGGTTTTAGAGCGTTGGCCCGCGTGCTGGACGATTGCCGTATGAATAAACTTACGCGCCACCAGTATGTAACCTTTATGCTTGGCGACCTGATTAGCGAAATGGAAGTAGCCGCCGTGTTTACGCGCCAATGCGCCAACAAGGTAGTAACCGAAGGCAGCCGCTTTGATATCAATACGCTTAGCACGATGGCCCGCGTAAATGCCCGTCAGAGCGCATTCAAAACTGCTACGGATGGTATGCGCCTCATCTTGGGCACTTGCCCGGCGCTTAATGCGGCTGAACTCAGCCAAGCCGTCAACTTGGTCGGCATTGAAGAAAAAATGCTTGGGCTGATTGACGATATGGACGTAGTGTCCGCTAAACTCAGAGAAGTTTTCAAAAAATAGGATACTTATGAATATCATTGTTTGCATTAAACAAGTTCCCGATTCCACCCAAGTAAAGGTGGACCCGAAAACCGGTACGCTTATCCGTGCGGGCGTTCCCAGTATTTTAAATCCGTACGACCACTACGCTTTGGAAAAAGCCTTGGCGATTAAAGCCAAAACAGGTGCCAAAGTAACCGTGCTTTCTATGGGCCCCCAGCAGGCTACGGCAGTGCTTCGCTTGGCACTTGCTTTGGGTGCGGACGAAGGTGTTTTGTTGTCCAGCCGCGCCTTTGCCGGTTCTGATACTTGGGCGACGTCTTATGCGCTTGCTATGGCGGTGCGCCATATCGGCCAGTATGATTTGATTCTCTGCGGGCAGATGGCCATTGACGGTGATACGGCCCAAACCGGCCCCGGTATCGCCTTCCATTTGGGTATCCCGCAAATTACGTTCTGCGAAAGCATTGACGCAAGCGGTAACCAAATTGTCGTCAAAAAACTTATTGAAGGCGGCCACCAGATTTTGGAAGCCGACCTGCCTGCTTTGGTTACGATGACTATGCCGCACGACTATGTGGCGAAATATCCTTCCTTTATGGCCGCGCACAAAGCGCAGGATAAAGTGATTCACGTTTGGACGGAAAAAGATGTAAATGCCGACCCGCACAAATTGGGGTTGGAAGGCTCTCCTACCCGTGTGGACCGCATCTTCCCGCCGCCGGCCAGACAGAAAGGCGAAATGTTCTCCGGCTCTGCTGTGGAACTTGCCGATAAGTTTGTAGAGATTTTGAAAAAGGAGAGTGTAATCAAATGATTCAAATTTCGGAAAAATGCGTAGGCTGCGGCAAATGTGTAGCCACCTGTCCTTTTGGAGCGCTCTCCTTGGTGAACCGCAAGGCGGTTGCCAACAATGCCTGTACGATGTGCGGTGCGTGCGTAAGCGCCTGCCCGGTGAAAGCCTTATCCTTGCCGGCAACGGGTGCGGACAAGAAAGACCTTTCCGCCTACAAAGGCGTATGGGTGTTTATTGAAATTGCCGATGACGGACACAACCAAAAAGTCCGCCCGGTGGGTTTTGAACTTTTATCCAAGGGCCGCGAATTGGCAAATCAGTTGGGCGAGGAACTTTGCGCCGTAGTCATTGGCGAGGGTGTGGAAAAATACTTTGCCGAACTTTCCCAATACGGTACGGATAAAATTTATACGGTCAGCAGCCCGGCCTATCATAACTATAATACCGCGGCTTATGCCAACGCAATGGTTACGCTGATTAAAAAGTATAACCCCAGCGTGGTGCTCTATCCGTCCACTTATATCGGGCGTGATTTATCTCCGCGTATTTCGTCAGAACTGTTTGTCGGTTTGACGGCGGATTGCACGGGGCTTTCCATTAAGGACGGAAACTTGATTCAAACCCGCCCTGCTTTCGGCGGAAATATTATGGCCGACATTAAATGCCCGGACTATCGTCCGCAAATGTCCACCGTCCGCCCCAACGTGTTCAAAAAAGTTGTTACCACCCCCGGCAAAATGGCCCAAGTGGTCAGCGAAGCCATTGCCCTGCCTGCCGAGGCTGCCAAAGTGCGCATTATCAATACGCATATGGACCCGCCCGCCGCAGGTATGAAATTGGACGAAGCCGAAGTGGTTATCGCCGGTGGCCGCGGTATGAAAAACCAAGAAGGTTTTGACCTTTTGGAAACCTTGGCCAGCGAACTGGGTGGTACGGTCGGCGCTTCCCGCGCGGCGATTGACTTGGGGCTTAAACCCAAAGACCAGCAAATCGGTCAAAGCGGTGTAACGGTTTCTGCCAAATTATATGTAGCGTGCGGTATTTCCGGCGCGGTACAGCATATTGTGGGTATGGAACACAGCGACGTGATTATCGGTATCAATAAAGATGCGAACGCGCCGATTTTCAATGTTTGCAAATACGGGTTCGTCGGTGATGCGCACCAAATCTTGCCGCGCATTGTAGAAGGACTCAAAAAAACCAAATAACGGTTTTTTAGGAATATAAAACCCCCGGTTCTATGTGGAACCGGGGGTTTTTCATATATAGGAAAATTTAATAATAGACCGCGTAGGAAATACTGCCCGGAGTGGGCGGAGGGGGAATCCCTAATTTGCGTTTGCGCTGGGTTTCTTTGCGTTGTTCTTGGAGGAGTATGCGTATCTGCATATCCACATAGGCGGCTTCTTCTGCGTTCAAATAGACAATACTTTCCTGTACGCTTACCGGGGCGGATATTTCTAACGGGCGGGTAAGTTCCTTCTTCATAAAAGCGGCCCAAGATAATAGTTTTTTTGTCATATATTATAGAATAGGTTTTTTAATATTTCCCTGCCAGGGTCAAATGGCCCGCCGTAGGGGATAAAAAGGGCCTAGCCCTTGTTGGGCCTTTTGGCCCCCTCGGGGATGACGACATTATAAAAATTGGGCATCCTGAACTGCCGCCCTTACCACTAGGCGGCACCCCGTAGTGTTGCTGTACGGGGTCTATTGATAGGTTTCAGAATCTACCGATTGTGTAGTTTGCCTTTTGTATTGTAGTGGTCGTCATCCTGGAAAGTTGTAGTCCAGGATCTGTTGTTACTCTAAAAGAGGACAACAATAGATACAGGAACGCTCCGCGCCGGCAAATCTTCCAGTATGACCTTTTAGATAACAACCCATAAGGTAGATTCTGAAAACCCTGCGGGCAGCCAGTTCAGCATGACCCCAATTTTTATAATGGCCTTTGGTTTATTTATGGGTGTTGTTTTGTTGGTTGCGACCTTGCCAAAACAGTGTGGCTCCATTAGTCAAAAGAGGGAAAAAAGTAAGCCGTCCGCAGGACTTATTATAAAAATGTTGTATCCGTTTTTTTTTTTTGCTAAAATTTTGACGAATCTCGGTGGATATACCCGGATGTATCCGGTGTATAAAAACGCGTATAAAAGGCCTTTTTGCCTAAATATAAAGACCTTAAAAAGGAGAAAAATGAAAGGAGTTACTTCTATGGTGTCATTCCCGAACTCAGCGGGCCGCTCCACTCTTGGGAATGACGGTTTAACAACAAGTGGCCGCACGGCAAGAGCCTTTGTCAAACGGTTGGTTGTTTTGTTTCTGATTACTCTATTTGCGGCGGTAAATGCCCCGGCGGAAATCATTTCCGCGGTGTCGTATAATCCGTCGCGTATGGGCGATTATGTTTATTTAAAGGTAGCCGATAAGGCCAATTTAAAAGGCGGTATTGAAGCCAATACTATGACGGTCCGCTCCGGCGGTACTGTGAGTGCCAGTTCACCTAATTTAAATTATAATGTTCCCGCTGTGGTGGGGGAGTCCGGCTCTGCGCTTGATATGCCGAACACGGCTATCCACGGGTCGGCGGCCAATACTTATGATAATTATCAGGCAGTCAATACGGGTACGCCTACGGCACTTTTAAATAAAGTGTATGTAAACGGCGGAACGACCACGGTTAAAAACGATTCTTATATTGCCACCTTGGATGCGGTAAACCGCTTAAAACAAAAGGCGGCTACGTTGCGCGCGAATAAGTTATCTGTCAGCGGCTCAGAGGATGCAAGCCTTTATGATGAAACCACAACGGACGGATTTACATTATCCGGAAACGATATTCCGCAGCCGACGAGTTCGCACGTCAATACAGGCGCGGGCCTTAGCAACTGCACCTTAAAATGGGAAGAGCGCGTAACAAGCAACAACCAAAAGGTAAAACTCTTGGCCTTGGCAAATTGCGGAGGAACTACTCCTCCGTCCACGGGCGATTGCTCTAACGCTACTTATAAGGCCGCTCACAAGAGCGAGTGCTGCCCGTCCGCCGCCAAAACCGATACGGTGTGCTGGACGAGTAAAAAGGAGTATGTGCTTGAAAAAATTAACCCATGTTCGTGTACTCCTTGCGCTATGATGGCTTACCCATCGGATCCGTCTATTGAGGAGAAAATGTGTGGTTTCGGAGCAAAAGCAGATCCTTGCCATTGTATTAAGAATTGGTATGTCTCCTCGGGTAGTTTAGGAATGGGTGGTATCAACAAAAAATCGTGTACGATCTCCCAATGGCAGAGTTGCAAAACGACTTATACTAAAAACGGTTGGTAAAATTGGTCCTACACAAAACATCGCCCCGGGTTTAAAACCCGGGGCGTCAATTTTCACCGCGTAACAAAAATTCCCGTTTGCGCCCTCCGAATTGATATAATCTAAATAAGGTGGATTATGTCTTTATTTTCTAAACTTTTCAAATTGTTCTTGGCTGTGGTGCTTATGCCGCTTATCCCTATGGTGCTGCTGCTGGCCTACTACCAGGTTCATTTGAAAAATAATATTTTGGAAACGCACGCAAATTTAGCGCAAATCGTATCCTCGTCTATGAACCAACACATAGAGGACCTTACTTGGCGCTTGTCTTTCGCGCAAAATATTACGTCTGCCCTTGCCTCACATAAAAACCCCACCCGCCAGTTACAAGATGCTTTGGGGGCAAACCCTGACTTTTTGATTTTGGCCGTATTGGATTCCTCCGGAAAAGAATTATACCGCGCCGGAGATAAACAGATTTTAAAGCAACTGCCGCCGCTTAATTTGTCGGGCGACGACTCCTTGCCTGCTCTTGCCAAAGAAGGACGCTTGTCTGTCAGCAGTTTTGATGTAATGGACGGACGCCCGATTAGCGAATTTATTTATCCGCTTTCCAATGGGGATTTCTTATACGGAATAATGAGTTTCTTTGGGCTGTTGTCGCGCGTGCAGGAACAGCGTATCGGCCAGACGGGCCGCATTTACATTGTGGACCAAAACGGCTCCGTCTATGCCAACGATTACCAATACAAACCTGCGTTTGATGCGGAAGCGTTAAAGAACGCCTTTTCGTCCAAAAGCCGCCTGATTAAAAAATTGAACACCCCGCAGGAAACTTATGTGGGGGCTTTTGCGCCTACTCCCATTTTAGGAGCCTATGCCACCGTGCTCCAATTAAAGAGCGAGGCCTACCGCAGTATTTATTACACGAACATTATTATTGCCCTGTTTTTGTTGTCTATTGCCACTTTGGCCTATTTCGGCGCGCTTACTTTTGCAGAGCGGTTAGGCGAGCCGATAGGCGCGCTTTCGCGGGCGGCCAAAGAGGTCAGCGCGGGTAATTTTGACGAAAAAATAGACGAGGAAATCGGCTGGGGGGAATTTAAACAGTTGATTTCTTCCTTTAATAAAATGACCGCTGATTTGAAAGATTACCAAGTGTTGCAACTCCAAGCCCAAGTAAGCGAAATGAAGGAGCAAGTATTCCGCGCGGTTGCGCACGACTTGCGCGCGCCCCTTTTGGGGTTGCAGGGGTATTTATACATTTTGCAAAGCGGCAAAGTGTCTAAGGACGAAGAAAAGCAATATTTGGACTTAATGAGCAAAGCGGCTAAAAATCTATCTGCTTTGTTGGAAGATGTGTTAGATGTTTCCCGCGTTCAGGCCGGAATGATGTTACCCAAAAAAGAAAGTGTATCATTGCCGGAACTTGTTAAAAACGTTACTGATACATTAGCCCCCGCCGCGCAAGAAAAGGGCTTGGCCCTTTCCGCAGATATCGCGGTGGAGCGTTTGCCGGCCGACCCGAAACTCTTGCAGCGGGTTATAATGAACTTGATTTCCAATGCCATTAAATTTACCGACAAGGGTTTTGTCCGCGTGCGTGCGTGGCAAGACGAAAAAGGATATTATCTGTCGGTGGCTGACAGCGGGATAGGTATTAGTGAACAAGACGCAAAAGGACTTTTTCAAAAATATCATCAAGTCCACACGGACCGTTCAGGCTACGGCTTGGGGCTGTTTATCAGCCGCCAAATTATGCAGGCGCACGGCGGGATGTTGGGCGTAACTTCTAAACAGGGCGAAGGCAGCGTGTTTACGCTTTCTATCCCCAAGGAGCAGAAATGATTGTTTTTTGGCGGTTGTTTTTAACCTTCTTTTTGACGGATTTCGTTTTCTTTCACAAAACGATTAACCAGTTGGAAAAAGAAAACTGGCTCAAAGCCTCGGCTTTGCATAGTGCAGTGTTTTTGTTCTGGGCCTATTTGCTGTGCTACGGCTATTTAACAATGCCTTGGCCGTTTTTGGAACTTTTCCACCTGCCCGGTTGGATGTGCATTTTGCTGTGCTGTGCGTTCCACGTCTTTTCGGACAGATTTTTTCAGTTTGGCGGCAAAATGCGCCACGGGTATGTCTTAACATTTTTTACGAAAATATTTGCCAACCTCCTCTTTTTGTTTCTGTGCGTACCGTTTAGAGTGCTGTACGAAACGGGTAATTTCTTTGCCGAATCGTGGGTTATCTTTTTGGTGGGGCTTGTAACCGCTACCCGCGTGATAGGTTGGTTTATCTTTTCCATTGAGCAGGACCGCTACGGGCGGGATTATCCCACCTTTGACGAACGGTGGCTGCTGATGATGGTGCGTGCTATTTTCTTTTTAATAATGCTCTTGCCCGGTTGGCGGTGGATGGTGTGGCTGCTGGTGTGGTACGGGGCTTGTGTGTATGCACGCAAAATACGCTTAATGGATGTGTCCCACGCGGCTTTTTATATAGGGGTATTTGGGGCTGTTTTGGTAGGTTTTTTGGTACGCCTGAGATTTTATTTGGTGTGGTGAGATATGGAACTTTCTAAAATTAAATTTGCTTGCTTGGATACGGAAACGACGGGTTTGTCGCCGGATGACGGCGGACGAATTTGCGAACTGGCAGTGTCTGTATCCCAGGGCGGCCGCCCGGTGGAGGAATTTTCCACTTTGTTAAACCCCGGTATGCCAATGCACTCGGAGGTAATTGCTATTCACGGTATTACAAACGAAATGGTGGCAAGTGCCCCCAAATTTGCCGATATATTGCCCAAACTTTTGGGTTTGTTGGATGATTGTGTTATAGTGGCGCACAATGCTGATTTTGACGTAAACTTTTTACGTAGCGAATTTGCACAATGCGGAATGCGCTTTCCGCCCTATCCCGTGATTGATACGCTCAAACTGGCGCGCAAGAGCGGTAAATTTGCCAAAAACAACCTGGGCTGTATTGCCGCTGATTTAGGAATTAACTGTACGGGGTGGCACCGGGCAATGGCTGATACAAAAATGGCCGAACAGATTTTTTATTACTTTTTAACCGAACTTAACAAGCACGGTGTTTCCACACTGGAACAGTTAAGTTCGTTCCAACAAAAACGTTGGAAAGATTTAATTAAGGAGAATTAATTATGGAAAAAGTAGTTTTAATTATTCGCGACGGTTGGGGCGATGCCAAAGCCGGTCCGCACAATGCCGTAACCAATGCCAAAACGCCGAATATGACGAAATATTTGGCCGAATATCCTCATACGCAAATTGAAGCCTCCGGCGAACAAGTAGGTTTGCCCGCCGGGTATATGGGATCCTCCGAAGTCGGCCACCTCAATATGGGTGCGGGGCGCATTGTGGTACAGGAACTCAAACGCTTGAAAGACACCATTGAGGACGGTTCTTTATTTAAATCCGCCCCGTTTGCCGCCTGCATTGATAACTGCCTGAAAAACCATAAACCGCTGCACGTTATGGGCCTTGTGCAAGATGAAGGGGTACACGCCCACCAGGACCATTTGCACGCCATTATGAAATATGCCGCGGAAAAGGGCATTAAGGATGTATATATACATTTCTTTGCCGACGGACGCGATACGCCGCCGCAGAGTTCTATCGGGTTTATCCGCACCTTGGAAGAAAAAATTAAAGAATACGGTGTCGGAAAAATTGCCACTATTCAGGGCCGCTACTATGCTATGGACCGCGGCGAGGATTGGAGTCTGACCGATAAAGCCTATAATTTAATTGTGCACGCACAAGGCTTACACGGGAATACCGCCGAAGAAGTGGTGGAAACCGATTACAAAACAATGAAGACCCCCACCAATACGCCGATGGTGGACGAATATATCCCGCCGACCGTATTGGGCGATTATAAAGGTATGGAAGCCGGTTCCAGCGTGATTTTCTTTAACTTCCGCCAAGACCGCGCTATCCAACTGACCCGTGCATTTATTGATGATAACTATCCGGGCCACCGCGGCGAACGCGTGCCGTGCGTGTATTGCGGATTGACTAAATACTATGATGCTTTCCCGTTTAATGCCTTGCCCTCTATGACAGACGGCGGCGGTATGGACCACTTGCTCGGGCAGGTAATCTCAGATGCCGGCTTAAAGCAGTTGCGCTTGGCTGAAACGCAAAAATTCAAACACGTTACGTCCTTCTTTAACGGCAAACAAATTAAACCGTATGCCGGAGAGGACCGCATTGAAATTAAAGGCCGCTTTGACCCGGCTACCTTTGCCGAACATCCGGAAATGGAAGCCTATATCGTTAAGGACGAAGCCCTCAAACAAATCGCCACGGGCAAGTATGACTTTATTGTTATTAACTTTGCTAACTGCGATATGGTGGGTCATACGGGCAAATTTGAATCCGTGGTAAAAGCCGTAGAAGTGGTGGACGAGTGCACGGGCCTGGTAACAGAGGATGCCTTGAAGCACGGTTACACTGTGTTTATTACCGCCGACCACGGCAATGCCGAAGAAATGTGGGACGATAAAATCAATATGCCCAAAACCGCCCATACGACCAACTTGGTGGATTTTGTGTATGTCAGCAACAACCACAAAAACGCCAAAATGGCCGCCACAGGCAACCTGGGCGATATTGCGGTAACGGTATTGGACGTGATGGGGCTTAAAAAGCCTGCCGATATGACGGCCAAGAGTTTAATTGTCAGCAAATAATAAGTAAAACTCCGATTATAAAAATCACTTTTGCGCTTGTTCTCTCCCAAAGGGGCCTCCGCAAGAGTGATTTTTTTGTAAACGGAGCAAAAGAATAAGCGGGCTTTTGCGCAAAAAAGTAAAATAGAAATATGGAAAGTTATATTAAGGTAAAAGTCCACGCGGGGGAAAAGAAGAACAAACTTGTTCAAAAAGCCCCGGATACCTTTGAACTGTGGGTAAAAGCCCCCGCCGAACAGGGCCGTGCCAACGAGGCAGTCCGCGCGTTGCTGGCACAACACCTCAATTTGCCCGAAAACAAACTCTCTCTTATCAAAGGGGCCACCTCTCCGGCTAAAATTTTCCTAAAACGCGCCTAATTTGGCTATATAAATTCCTCTAATTTTGTTATAATATCCATAGAGCAAATTATACGGGGCGTAAGCCCTTGGTGTTTTTTGACTCTGCAAAACGCAAAAAAGAATAATTGGTATATGAAAACTTACGAAAGCGTAATTATTGTGAAACCCCAACTCTCCGACGGAGAAGTGGGCGAATTTGTGGTTAAGGCCAAAGACCTTATCACGAAAAACGGTGGCGAAGTTGTCAGCGAAGAAAGATTGGGCAGAAGAAAATTCACCCACGAAGTAAATCACGTTCGCGATGGCTTCTACCTCTATTTAAAGTTCAAAGCCGAACCGAAATTTGTAAAAGTTTTTGAAGATGCTTTGAAACTTAACGAAAAAGTCCTCCGCTCTATGACGATGTGCGCCGTAGAAGTGAAGGTAAAACCGGCTCCTGCCGTTGCAAAATAAGGTCGCTATGCCAGCACAAATCAAATTACCGGAACAAAACGTTGTATTTCTAGTCGGACGGTTAACACGTGACCCTAACGTTTCTTTTACGCAGAAAGGTCAGGCAGTGTGCCGTTGTGACATTGCGGTCAACCGCAGATATTTGGATACTGCCACAAACGAGTGGAAAGATGACACCGTATTCGTTCCCGTAGTGGTTTGGGGTGCTGCCGCCGAACGGTGTAAAGACCGGGTGAAAAAAGGGACCCCCATTTCCGTGGAGGGTCGCCTCACCAGCAGCGAATACACCGATAAAACTACTGGTCAAACCCGCAGAAGTTTGCAGGTAACAGCCCGTAGAATCCAAATACTGGAAAATAACGCCGCCGGCGGTTATCACACCGCTGATGCCGCTCCGGCCGCTAAGGACGACGTTCCCACTACTGACGTAATGGAAGACGACGTGCCTTTTTAACAGGAACCAAAGAGAGATAACAAATGTCCGAAGAAATTAAAAACACGCAAGCCCCCGCTGCGGCCAATGCCGCTGCTCCGGCCGTCCGCTCCGAAAGACCGGCGCGTCCGTTTATGGGCAAAAAGCGCTTTGAAAGCAGAAGAAAAGTCTGCAAAGTCTGCGCTGAAAAAATTGACAATGTGGATTACAAGAACTTTCAGTTCGTAAAGTCCTTTACTATGGAAAGCGGCAAAATCCTTTCCAGAAGAATTACCGGCACCTGCGCTAAACACCAGCGCCAGATTACCAAGGCTATCAAACGCGATCGCAACTTGGCTATCTTGCCGTATTCTTTGCCCAAGAAATAAGCCGGAGGACGTAAGAAATGAAAGTTATTTTGAAACAGAACGTAAAAAATTTGGGTATGATGGGCTCCATCGTTGATGTAAAGCCCGGCTATGCCCGCAATTTCTTGGTGCCGCACCGCTTGGCCGAAATCGCCACGGAAGGCGCTATTAAGAATTGGCAGTTGGGTGCCGAAAGACGCGCCAAACGCATTGAAGCGGAACTCGCCGAAGCCCGCGCCATCGCCGAAAAATTGGCCGGTGTCGTGCTTCCGTTCACCAAAACCGTCAACAGCGACGGCGTGGTGTTCGGTTCCGTAAACAAAGCCGATATCTTTAAAGCCTTGAACGCCTTGGGCCACAACATTGCCAAGGACGCCATTGAACTCAATATGCCGATTAAGGCTTTGGGTGAAACCGAAGTGGGTATTTATTTGAAACCCACCGTTACCGCGGTTATCAAGGTACAAATTAACCCCTTGACCACGGTGGAAGAAAAAGTAGCCGATGCTAAGCCGGAAGCCAAAGAAGCGGCGGCAGAAGCCAAATAACTCCCAACCTAATTGCGTTTTGTAATGACCCCCGCCCCGTGCGGGGGTTTTTTGTTGGTGTTAAATTAGGAAGTCATCCCGGAGTTTTTTTTGTCTGGGATTTCGTTGTTATTGTTGTCGTTTCCGAGTGTCGTAATCGGGAATTTATTTTTGCCGTGGTTGTTCTCTTACAGAATGACAGATACCCGCACCCTGCGGGCCGCCAAAACTCTCGGGGATGATGCCAACAGCATTGTTTAGTGCGGTCGCACGGTTTTTGTATGGGACAAGACAAATGTGCCAAAATCGGGGGTGCAGAGTACCAGATTTGCCAATACGGTTCTTCTCAAACTCCTTGTTATAAATTGCCCAATTAACCCTTGTTCGGGTGGCATTAAAAGTGCCTAAATTGCTACAATAATAAAAAGCACGCCTTACCGGGGAGTAAGCGTGTGGACCCATTTTTTAGTTGTAGAGGACTTATGGCAAGCAATTTATTGGAAGAAAAAATCCCTCCGCAGGCAATAGATGCGGAAATGGCTGTTTTAGGCTCAATGCTTTTGGATGCGGAGGCTGTAACCGATGCGTTGGAAATTTTAAAGCCCGAACATTTTTATAAAGAATCCCACCAAAAGATTTTTGCCGCAATGAAGAACCTGGCGGACCGGGGCCAAGCGATTGATATCATTACGCTTAGTGAGGAACTGAAAAAAAATAACCTTTTGGCCCAGTTGGGGGGGGAAGTTTATTTAACACAACTGGTGGATAAGGTTTCCACCGCCGCCCATATTAAGCACTATGCGGAAATCGTCTATAAAAAGTACGTCGTACGCGATTTAATTCGCACGGCCACATCACTTGTCCAACGCTGCTATAAGGAAGAGGACGACGATCCTCAGGTGCTGATTGACTCTGCCGCCGACCAAATTTATAAGTTAAGTCAAAAGCAGAAACTTACGGGCTTTGTTTCTTCAAAAGATTTGGCCCCCGAAGTGATTGAAATTTTGGAAAAAGCCGTACGCAATAAAAACGCTATTCAAGGGGTGCCGACTGGATTAGATGAGTTTGACCGCAAAACGGGCGGGCTTAGAAAATCTGACCTTATTATTTTAGGGGCGCGTCCCAGCCAAGGTAAAACCGCTTTGGCCTTAAATATTGCGCACCACGCTTGCGTGGAGTGCGGGTTCCCGGTGGCATTTTTCTCGCTGGAAATGGGGCGGCACATTATTTTTGAACGTATGCTCGGCGCGGCCTCTATGGTGGAAATTTATAAGTTGCGTACCGGATATTACGAGCAGAGCAAATGGTCCGATTTAACGCGCGAATTGGGCCGCTTGGCTTCTGCGCCGATGTATATTGACGATACGTCCGGTATTTCCATTACCGAACTGCGTATGCGCGCGCGCCGTTTGGCCACCGATCTAAAAAAACAAGGCAAAGAGTTGGGGCTTATTGTGATTGACTACTTGCAGTTAATCCGCGGCGGTGAACGCCGTACCGAAAGCAGACAGCAGGAAGTATCGGAAATTTCCCGTATGCTTAAAGATTTAGCCCGCACCTTAAATGTGCCTGTCTTGGCTCTTTCGCAGTTGAGCCGCAAAAACGAGGATAAGAGCCGCCAAGACAATAAGCCGCAACTTTCCGACTTGCGCGAATCCGGCTCTATTGAACAGGACGCCGACGTGGTGGCTTTAATCCACCGCGAAGCGTATTATAAACGCGACGACGAAACGCTAAAAAATAAAGCCACGCTGATTATTGCCAAACAGCGTAACGGCCCGGTGGGAGATATTGACTTGGCTTTCTTTGGCGAATATGCCTTGTTCACAAATCCCGCACCTGAATCTTTGGAATCAGCGCAGAATGTGGGCGGAAATACCACAATGGCGATTCCGGAGTAATGTATATGATGCCTATTTTAAGACCGACGGTTGCCGAAGTGGATTTAAAAAAACTGGCCCGCAATATGCGTAAGGTGCACGAGCAGGCCGGAGAGGGCGTGCGCGTTTTGACTGTTTTGAAGGCGAACGCCTACGGCCACGGAGCGGTGCCTTTGGGTCTGTTTTTAGAAAAAAACAAACTAAGCGATTTTTTTGGTGCGGCCTCGGTGGAAGAAGCCTTGCAGTTGCGCCAGGCGGGGATATCATTGCCTATTTTGGTTTTGGGCAGTATTTACCCGTTTGAAGCGTTTGAGTATGCCATTAAAAACAATATCGCCATCACTATTGCCAGTTTAGATGCAGCCAAGGCCGTATGCGAAATTGCGGAAAAAATAGGTAAAAAAGCCCTTTGCCACGTTAAGCAAGATACCGGTATGGGGCGTATCGGCACGCGTCGCGGCGGAGTTTTTAATGTGATTGAATATTTGGATAAAAACCCGCACGTTATTTTAGATGGCCTTTTTACGCACCTTTCCAGCGTGGAGACCGATCCGGCCTATACCGAGGAACAAATCGGTTACTACCGAGATACTTTAACCAATGTCCATTTAAAGGGTATCCATATCAATTATTGCCACGTGGCGGCTTCTTCGGCTATTACCGCGCGGCCCGATGTGCATTATGATATGGTCCGCACGGGCCACAGCGCGCTTGGATTAGAAGCCGGGTTTGAGCCGATTTTGTCCTTAAAAACCCGTGTGGTATATGTGAAGGACGTTCCCGCCGGGGCGAGTATTAGTTATAACCGCAGTTTTATTGCTCCGGCCCCAATGAAGGTAGCCACTTTGCCCTTGGGGTATGGGGACGGCTATTTGCGCGCGCTTTCCAATAAAGCAGAGGTGCTTATTAACGGCAAGCGTTGCCGGGTGTTAGGTAATATCACAATGGATATGATGATGGTGGATATTACCAATGCAGGGTCCGTAAAAGTGGGCGACGAAGCGGTAGCCGTAGGCCGCCAAGGCAACGAAGAAATTACTTACGCGGAACTGGCTGAAAAGGCGGGCACGATTGATTATGAATTGTGCACTCTTTTGATGATGCGCGTACCGAGGATTTACAAAGAATAATGTTTACACTTATTGGTAAATATATGTCCAACCTGTTCGGCCAAGTGGGCGGAGCCGCCCAAATGGTCCGCTCGTCTTTGTTCTGGCTGACGCACTCCCGCTTTGAATTTGGTCAGGCGGTGGAGCAGAGCGTAACGATTGGCGTAGAATCTTTGGGCGTAACGGCGCTTACCAGTTTGTTTACGGGTATGGTGCTGGCGTTGCAGGCAGGAAACACGATTGGCAATATCTTCGGAGAACCTATTTTCGTGGGAACGATTGTTACTTTTTCGCTTATCCGCGAATTAGGGCCGGTACTGACGGCGGTGGTCGTTTCCGGCCGGGCGGGGGCGGCGGTAACGGCACAAATCGGCACAATGGCGGTTACCGAGCAGATTGATGCGCTTTATACATTAGGCACGAACCCTATCCGCTATTTAGTTATCCCGCGGATGTTTGGCTTTGTGTTTACAATGCCGGTTTTAACACTTTTTTCCAACTTGTTTGGAGTCTTGGGCGGCTATTTGGTGGCGGTTTATGCGCTGGGAGTTGCCGGAGAGGTATATATTACGGATATTACCTCGTTTATGGGTGTGAAGGACTTTATGCACGGCTTTATTAAATCGTTTGTGTTTGCGTTTATGGTGGCGACGGTTTGCTGCTACAAAGGGGTCAGCACGCGCGGCGGTGCCGAAGGAGTGGGGAAATCTACCACCGGGGCCGTAGTTACGACGATTGTGCTTATTTTGGTATTGGATTACTTTTTAACCGCCATTTTAACGGCGTTCGGGGTTTAATATGATTGAAATTAAAGATTTGAAAAAAAGTTTTGGCCCCAAACAGGTGTTAAAGGATATAAACCTCAAAATAGAAGAGGGCAAAACCACTTGCATTTTGGGCGGTTCCGGCTCGGGCAAAAGCACCTTAATCAAATGCCTTATCGGGTTGGAAGAGGCCACGGGCGGACATATATGGGTGGACGGAAAGGATATTACAAAAATCCACAGCGAAATTAAACTGGCCGCTATCCGCCGCAAGTTCGGCTATTTGTTCCAAGAGGGAGCCTTGTTTGACTCTATGAGCGTGGGCGAAAATGTTACTTTTGGTCTTAAATATTTAACCGAAGTGCCGGAAAGCGAATATCCCAAGGTAATTAAAGAAAAATTGGCCTTGGTGGGGCTAAAAGAGGACGTAGCCAAATTAAACCCCAGCGAACTGTCCGGCGGTATGAAAAAGCGCGTTTCGTTGGCGCGCGTGCTGGCGGTGGAGCCGAAAGTAATTTTATATGACGAGCCAACCACCGGGTTGGACCCTATAATGTCCGATATTATCAGCGATTTGATTATCGGGTTAAAGGCCAAACTGGGGGTAACCTCGGTCGTGATTACGCACGATATGCGTTCGGCCTTTAAAATTGCCGATTATATTGCGTTCTTGTACGAGGGACATATTTTGATGTACGGTACGCCGGAAGAATTTAAAAAAACGGATAACCCGTATGTAAAACAATTTGTGGAGGGCAGCAGCCAAGGGCCTATCCAAATGCAGTTGTTAAAAGCATAATTTTATTTTAAGGAAAAGGATAAACAATGAAACCGGAAACAAAATTGGGGATATTTACCGTATTAGGTCTTTTTATCTTTGGTTTTTCGCTCTACTTTTTGGGCGGGCTGTCCGTAACCAAAACACACGATATTAACATCACGTTTGCGGACGTGTCCGGCCTGGCCGTGCAGGCTCCCGTTAAACTATCGGGGGTAGAAGTGGGGAAGGTTAAAAAAATCAAAATTGAAAATGGTCAGGTGGTTGTAGTGGCCTCTATTAATGACGGGGTGGAACTGCACCGCGGGGCACAGTTTAGCGTGGCGATGACGGGTATTATCGGCTCCAAATATTTAAAAGCCGAGCAAGGCCCTCTTTCGGCCCCCCTCATCCAGCCGGGCGAGTATGTGCCGGGGCTTAACGAACAGCCGATGGATGTGATGATTTCGCAAACAATGTCCAGTATTAAAGAATTTGTGGATAGCGTAAATAACCAAGGCGAATTTGGGGAAAAACTCAACCAAACGATGAATGATGTGCGCCAGTTATCGGCTAATTTGAACCAATTAGTGGCCCAAATGCGTCCGTATTTGACAAATTCTGTGGAAAATTTAGACGTGGCCTCCGAACGATTGAAAGAGGTGCTGGCTAAGGCGGACTCTTTGATGAACAGTTTGGAAAATGGGGAAGGTGTAATCGGCAGTTTGATTAAGGACCCCGAAATGAAGAAGGACGTAAAAGACAGCGTAAAAGATTTGAAGGAAACAATGGGCGAGGTAAAAACCTTTGTGGGTAAGATGAGCCGATTCCGCGTGTATTGGGATTACGACTTCTTCTATATGCCCGGCCCGGGTCAGGCCACCAGCGATCTGGCACTTGAAATCTTCCCGTCCAGCGGTTATACATTTTACCGCGTAGGTATGGCCAATATCGGTAATGAGGACGATAAACTCAAAGACGGCGACTATTTGGAAAAGAACAAGTTTGACGTCCGCTTTGGTCTCTACAACAAATGGGCGACCGTTTCCGCCGGTTTAATCCGCGGCGGCGGTGGGGTGGCCTTGGAATTAAAGCCGTTCTATGACGACGAATTTTTAAGCCGCTTTACTGTGGGTGGAGAATTCTACGATTGGGGCCGCGACCGCGTGATTAACGGGCGGCGCTTCAATAAGCCCAATTTGACGTACGGATTAGATTTCCGCGTGAACCGTTATTTCTCCGTGGGCGCGTGGATGCGCGACGCGATGGAAACCAACGAATTTGCGGTAAAGGCCAACCTGTCGTTTAATGACCAGGATATTTCTTCTTTCTTTGGTATGGCGGCTGCGGCCGGAGCCAGATAAGGTATGAAATTTAAAACAGTTTTCGTCTGCCAAAAGTGTGGTTACGAATCCCCCAAATGGGCGGGTAAATGCCCGGAGTGCGGGGAGTGGAACACCTTGGTAGAAGAAGTCAAACAGCAGGAAAGCAAAAAGGCGGCACAGCGTACGCGCAGTTTTACGGATTTTTCTTCCGAGATTGTAAAACTGGCAGACAGCAGGGCCGTTAAAGAGCCGCGCATACAAACGCACATCAGCGAGTTTGACCGTCTGTTGGGCGGAGGTCTGGTTAAAGGGCAGTTGAGCCTTTTGGCCGGGGCCCCCGGCATTGGTAAATCTACGCTAATGTTGCAGGTGGCGGCGGAACTTTCCAAGACGTTAAAGGTGCTGTATATTTCGGGCGAAGAGAGCATCGGCCAGATTTCGGGCCGTGCCCAACGGCTAAAAGTAAATGGCGACAATATTTTCCTGTTGTGTGAAACGGATATCCAAAAAATTGTGGAATCCGTGGAACAGGTCAATCCAGAAGTGCTGATTTTGGATTCTATTCAAACGGTTTACCACCCGGAATTTACCTCCTCCGCCGGTACGGTGGCGCAGGTGCGCGAGTGTACCGGCGAATTGGTGCGCTTGTGTAAACCCAAGGGCATTATTACTTTTGTGTTGGGCCACGTTACTAAGGACGGCGAACTGGCCGGACCGAAGATTTTGGAGCATATGGTTGATTGTGTGCTCTATTTTGACACGGAAAAGGATAACGTCCTGCGCCTGTTGCGCCCGCATAAAAACCGCTTTGGTTCTACCGGCGAAATCGGTTTGTTTAAAATGACGGGCCACGGACTTGAATCGGTGGAAAATGCCAGCGAATATTTCGCCCAAACTTCGCGTGATAGTGCTATGAAGGGCCGGGCATATTCCTTGGCGTTGGAGGGTTCCAGACCAATTTTGACCGAAGTCCAAGCATTGGTATCACCCACACGCTATCCGTTCCCGCGCAGAGTGGCTACGGGAGTAGATTTAAACCGTTGCTTAATGTTGTTCGCCGCGTTGGAAAAGCATATCGGGCTGTCTTTGGACAACAAAGATATCTTTGTCAGTTTAGCGGGTGGCGTAAAATTGAAGGACCCGGCCCTGGATTTAGCCGTTTGCGCGGCAGTAATCAGTTCGTGCAAGGAAATTCCGGTTGCGCCGGATTGTGTGTTTATGGCTGAGGTGGGCATTTTGGGGCAGGTTGCCAAGGTGCCGCTTATTGACCGAAGACTGGAAGAAGCCCAGCGGTTAGGTTTTAAGAAAGGCTTTTCAGCCTCGGTAACCAAGGGCGAAAAGCAAAAATTGAGTGCAATGAGCCTTGTGGAATTGGCCGATTTGAACGCTTTGGCGCTTAAATTGCGTTAATCCGGCGGGTGCGCCGTCAAAGAAACGCTGTAAAAATAGCCTGCAAAGTGCTAGAATATAACTAGTCTTATCCGGGGACAGGTTCCCCTATTTTTGGAGGGCATATGCCTATTTGGATTTTTCGTATTTCCACGTTGGTAGCATTTCCGTTTCTAACGTATAACTTTATTGATAAAGAGTGGATGAGCCTGCTGTCGGGTCTTTTGTGCGGCGCGCTCGTCGTGGCGGGCGAAGTGTTGTTCAAACGCTTGCGCCTTATTAAAATTATGATAGCCTGCTCCGGCTTTTTGTTGGGCTATATGTTGTTTGTTCTGTTTGATTATGGGATGAACAACTTTGCCAATGGCGACGTAATGGCTTTTTGGAACCAGCATCAGCGTTCTTTTGAAATCGGTCTGCTGGTTTTTGGGGTGTTGGCCAGTTTGTTTAAGTCGCGCGATTTGGAGGGGCTTTCTTACAAGGGGCACCACTTAAAGGTGGCTGACGTTACCGCGCTGATGGACGGGCGCATTGTAGATTTGTGCGAAATTAATTTCCTCTCCGGCGTGATTGTGCTGCCGGTGTTTGTCTTAGACGCATTAAACAAAATGGTCTCCTCCAAGGACCCGTTGGAACGCGCCAAAGGCCGCCGTGGGTTGGATGTGGCTTCCCGCTTGCAGGAACTTTCGGAAATTTCCGTGCGCATTACAAGCAAAACTCCAAAGGCCGACACCTTGGAGGAGCGTATTGTAAAGTTGGCTAAAAGTTTGGATGCCGAAGTGGTAACGCTTGATTTTAATGTCAATAAAATTGCCGCGCTTTACAATGTAATTGCTCTTAATGTGGCGGATTTGGCTACCGCCTTAAAACCAGTGGTCTTGCCCGGGGAAAGTATGTCCCTCTTTATTATGAAAGACGGTAAAGAAAAAGAGCAGGGTATCGGCTATCTGGATGATGGCACAATGGTCGTGGTAGAGGATGGCCGCAAACATATCGGTAAACGCACGGAAGTGGCTGTATATTCGATTTTGCAAACATCTTCCGGCCGGATGATTTTTGCCAAAGTTAAATAAGGTTTTTATGTCTAAACAGACGGGCTTTTCGTCAGCGGTAATTGTAGCGGGGGGAAGCGGCAGCCGTATGGGCCGCCCCAAGCAAATGTTGCCGCTTGGCGCAAAGCCCGTACTTGTCCGCACGGTGGAAGCGTTTTTACAGACGCCGGAAATTAAAGAAATTGTGGTGGTTACACCGACCGAGAACCGCGCTGAATTGCAAAAGCGGTTTCCTGGAATTGTCTTTGCAGATCCCGGAAAAACAAGGCTTTTGTCGGTAAAAAACGGTTTTTTAAAAACTTCCGCCGCATCCCAATTAGTGGCCGTACACGACGGGGCACGCCCCTTGGTGGAGCCCGCTCATATCAGCGCGTGCTTGCAGGCCGCACGGCAATACGGTGCAGCGGTATTGGCTGTGCCTGTTAAAGATACGGTTAAAGTTTGTGAGGGCGGTTTTGTGCAAAACACGCTGGACCGAGCGGTTTTGTGGGCCGCACAAACGCCCCAATGCTACCGCCGCCCGGTATTGGCGGAAGCCTTGGAAAAATTCGGGCAAGAGGAAGGGGCAACGGATGAATCCCAACTGGTTGAAAAACTGGGGATAAAGGTGCGCGTGGTACCCTCTTCCTACAAAAACAATAAAATCACCACGCCGGAAGATTTAATATTTGCGGAGGCTCTCTTGGAAAATTCTGTTATTTACCGCACCGGTTTCGGGTTTGACTTACACCGCTTGGAACCGGGACGCAAATTGTTTATTGGCGGGGCGGAAATCCCGCATACAAAGGGCTTTTTAGGACATAGCGACGGAGATTTAGTTCTGCACGCCTTGTGCGACGCTGTTTTAGGTGCGTTATGTGCAGGGGAAATCGGCATTTTGTTCCCGCCTACGGACGAATCTATTAAAGGGATTTCCAGCGTAAAAATTGTTAAAAAAGTATTGGAAATTGTCCGCTCCCACCACGCTCAGATTGAACACATTGATGCAACTATTATCACCCAAGAGCCCAAAATAAAGCCGCATTATGAAACGGTCCGCAAGTCTTTGGCGGAAGTGTTTGAAATGCCCTTGGAAAATGTCAGTTTTAAATCAAAAAGCCACGAACACGTGGGAGAAATTGGCCGCGGGGAAGCGGCTATGTGCCACGCGGTGGCTACGTTAAAAATTCAAAAGTAAGGAGTTGTACCTATGAAAATTCGTTTTATTTTAACCTTGGTTTTGGCGGGTTTGGTGGCCGCGTGCAGCAGTACCGATTACCGTTCCCATAAAAAAGTAACCCAAGGTATTGATTATTCCCGCTATCCGGGCAACCAGGCGTATTACGAATTTACCTCGCCTTTCCCGCCCGAAGGCATTCCTGCCGGTACGGAAACCACGGCTCCGTCCGCCGAGGAAGCGCAACTGGGGGAAGATGAAGATTTTACCTCCGAAAATTTAGCCAGTACCTATGGTAACTATGGCGACGTGGTAGTCAGCGTGGCTACGCGTAAATTTCAGTTGGGGGCTTCCGCTACGCGCAAGGATATGAACTTGTTTCAAAAGGCTCTTGATAAGGCCTACGCGGTAGCACTTAAAAAATACCGCCCGGTGGGCTTTACTTATTCTATGTCCAGCGTAGGCGCGGTCAATTCGCTTTCCGACATTACTGTAAACTGTAAACTCAGCGAAACTTCCGCCAACGAGGTGGGCCAGTCCACCTGCACGCTGTTTTTTAATACGATTA
The DNA here is from genome assembly GCF_021632165.1 of Candidatus Avelusimicrobium fimicolum. Classification (NCBI taxonomy): domain Bacteria; kingdom Pseudomonadati; phylum Elusimicrobiota; class Elusimicrobia; order Elusimicrobiales; family Elusimicrobiaceae; genus Candidatus Avelusimicrobium; species Candidatus Avelusimicrobium fimicolum. Next base: position 115,646 of record NZ_JAJWTS010000001.1, on the reverse strand, counting down.
AATCCACTTATTTGCAACTGAAAGAAGAGGCTAACCAATGATGTACTTATATAATACCGCCACGCACCATAAAGACGAGTTTAAACCGCAGAACGAAAAGCAGGTAACAATGTACTGCTGTGGGCCGACTGTATATAACTTTGCGCATATTGGTAACTTGCGCACTTATATTTTTGAGGATTTGCTTTCCCGCACCATCCGCTTGCACTATCCGCTTAAACACGTTATGAACATTACCGACGTGGGGCACTTGGTGTCAGATGCGGACTCCGGTGAGGATAAAATGGAAGTCGGTGCCGCTCGCGAGGGAAAAAGCGCGTGGGATATTGCCAAGTTTTATGAACAAAAATTCTGGCAGGATTACGACGCCTTGCATTGTACCCGCCCGACGGTTATCAGCCGCGCAACTGCACATATTCAGGAAATGATTGCCCTTGTTAAAACCTTGGAAGAAAAGGGCTATACCTACCGTACTTCGGACGGTATTTATTACGACACTTCCAAGTTTGACCGTTATGACGCGCTTGTCGGCCACGCCCGCATACGCGGTTTACAGGGCGGTGCCCGTGTGGAAATGAGCGACGAAAAGCGCAACCCGACCGATTTTGCCTTGTGGAAATTCTCCCCCAAAGATAAAAAACGCCAAATGGAGTGGGATAGCCCGTGGGGAGTCGGTTTCCCGGGGTGGCATATTGAGTGTTCCGCTATGGCGATGAAATATTTGGGCCATACGCTGGATATCCATTGCGGCGGGATTGACCACGTTACGATTCACCATACCAACGAAATCGCCCAGAGTGAAGCCGCAACCGGCGAAAAATATGTGAATTATTGGGTCCACGGCGAATTTTTAATTTTGCGCTCGGGAAAAATGTCCAAGTCCGGAGGCACTTTTGTTACGCTGGATGTGCTGAAAGAAAAAGGTTATGAACCTTTGGCCTACCGCTATTTGTGCTTGGGCGCGCATTACCGCACACAGTTGGAATTTTCTTACGAAAGTATGGACAGCGCAACGAAAAGCCTTAAAAATCTTCGCACCTTGGCTTGCCAAGCCCAAGACGAAGCCAAAGGCACTCCCGTTCAAAATGAAAAAGTCCAAGCCTGGAAGGATAAATTTACCGCCGCTATGGAGGACGATTTAAATGCCCCCAAGGCCTTGGCTGTTACTTGGGAAGCCGTCCGCTCCTGCGATTTGGCGGCTGGGGAAAAATTGGCATTTTTGGAATTTGCCGATACGATTTTGTCGCTTGATTTATTTAAAAAACAGGAGGCCGCCGCTTGCGAATTACCGGCAGAAGTAGCCGGCCTTTTAAAAGCGCGTGCCGAAGCCCGCGGTGCGAAGGATTGGAAAAAGTCCGATGAACTTCGCGACGCCATTGCCCGGTTGGGGTATGTTGTAAAAGATACACCCCAGGGCCAACAAGCGGAGAAAAAATAATATGATGAAGATTCCCAGTGAGTTTTTACAGCGAATTCCCAAGGCGGACTTGCACGTCCATTTGGACGGCTCTCTGCGTCTTTCCACGTTAATTGAACTGGCCCAAAAAGAGGGAGTTGAACTTCCCGCCTATACCGAGGAAGGATTGCGCGAAAAGGTTTTTAAAGATAAGTATGCTTCGCTCGTAGAATATTTAAAGGGCTTTTCCTACACCGGGGCCGTTATGAGAAATGCCGCCAATATTGAGCGGGTGGCCTATGAACTGGGATTAGATGCAATTGCTGAGGGTGTGCGTTATTTAGAGGTGCGTTTTGCACCCCAGTTGCACGTGAGCGACACTTTATCGGCGCAGGATGCCGTTCGCGCCGTGGTGCGTGGGTTGAAACGCGCACAGGAAGAACATAACGCTTCGGACGCTGTTAAAAAAGAGGAAGATTTGGAATTTTATTTTGGCATAATTGCGTGTGCGATGCGTAATTTTAACCAGTTTATGTCTCCTTATTATGCCAATTTGATTAAAGCCCTTTCCCAATCCAGCAAGAGCGAAATTTTCGGCATTGCTTCGTTGGAATTGGCGAAAATGGTCGTAAAACTGGCCAAGGACGAGCATTTGCCTGTTGTCGGGTTTGACCTGGCGGGTGAGGAGGCCGGTTATCCGGCGGCTGACCATTTGGCGGCCTACCGTTATGTGCATAAACATTTTATCCGCAAGACGGTTCACTCCGGCGAAGCCTACGGTCCGGAATCTATTTTTCAGGCCATTACCGATTGTTATGCCAACCGCCTGGGCCACGGCACGCACTTGTTTGCCGCCTCTATGATTAAAGACAAACGGGTACAGGATAAAGAAGATTACGTCAATTCATTGGCTGATTATATTGCCAGCGAACGCATCGGTATTGAGGTTTGTTTGACGAGCAATTTGCAGACCTTGCCGGAAATCAAATCGGTAAAGGACCACCCGATTAAAGAAATGATTAAGCGCGGGCTTCCCGTCAGCATTAATACGGATAACCGCTTGGTGTCCAATACCACTGTTACCAAGGAAATGGAACTGTTGGTCCGCAATGTGGAACTGGCCCCCAAGGAACTGAAAAACATTGTAATTGCAGGCTTTAAGAGCGGATTCTTCCCGGGCAGTTATGTGGAAAAGCGCCGCTTTGTACGCAAAGTAATTGACCGCTACAATGCTCTGGCCCGCGAGTATAATATTCCATTGTACTAACTTATTACCGATAGAAAAGCCCCGGTTTTCGCCGGGGCTTTTTGTGCCTTTATTTTTGCTCGTCAAAGCCTTTGGGGTTGGGTATTAAGTGGCGGACCATTTCCCGTACTGCTTTTTTAAGTAAGGTCTTGCGCGGGTGAATCCGTTGTTTTCGGTCGCTTGCGCGGCGGCCGTAATGCTTATGGTGGAGGTCGGGTTCTTCCTCTAATGTTTTGCCGCTATCCATAGAAATCCGCTGGCTTGGGTAAATGCTTTGCCGCCCGGTAATTAAGAAACTAATCACGCATACTACTGTGGCATAGGGTGCAATCGCCGGTCCAAAAAGTTCTATGGCCATAATACTGGCCGCCAAAGGCGTATTGGCCGTACCCGCCAAAACAGCCACCAAACCGAGGGCGGCTAATGTAGCACTATCCACACGCATAAAATCGGCCAGCATTGCTCCGGCTTGTGCGCCCACAAAGAAAATCGGCGTAACCACACCGCCAATTCCTCCGGCGGCAAAGGTAACAGAGGTAGTAATAATCTTATACAAAAAGCCAAAGGGGGACAAGAGCGGCTCTCCGTTTAGGGCCATATCAATACCGGGCATACCTAAGCCCAGGTAAATGGGCGAAGCAAAATATCCTATCGCCACTAAAACAAGCCCTCCAATCATACACGCCCAAAACAGACGCGTACGCAGAGCAATATAGCGGAATACCACGCGGGCAAATTTGCTGATTTCAATAAACAGGATAGACACCAGTCCGAAGAACATCCCGGCCACAATCATTTTGAGGAAAAACTGCTCCGAAAACACGGGCACAAAATGCAATGGATGATAAATGTAATCTACCCCTAAAAAAGAGGTAACTTGAAAGGCGGTTATTCCGGCAACCAAAGCAGGGAACATCACTTCATAAAAAATATGTCCTACCCATAATACTTCCAACCCGAACAGTGCGCCCGATATCGGCACGCCGAATACACCCGCAAAGCCCGCACTTACGCCGCAAATCATCATTTTGCGCTGGTTTTCCGGGTCCATACGCAAAAGGCGCGCCAGTATAGAGGATACTCCGGCCCCCACGTCCGCGCACGGGGCTTCTTTACCCGCCGAACCGCCGGAAACCATTGTTACAATAGGCAAGGTAAACCCTTTTAAAATAGAAATAAAAGAAATAGGCCTTTGGGCATTGATTTTATTGATGACCGCATCTGTGGAAAAGTCTTTATCGCGCTTGGCGGTTTTCCGGCCCAGCAGTGCCACGATATATAAGAAAACGGGCAGCCCCAAATAAAACAGCGGAATCCCGTTTCTCCACTCAATAGAGGCGTCCAATATCTTTAAAAAGGCCGCGTCCAACACGCCCACCAGCGCACCAATGACGGTAGCCAATAAAAACCATTTAACAATATTAATAAAATTTGTACGGTGTTCGTCTAACATAATTAATATCTTACTAAATTGCCCTTTCCTCTTGCAGAGTAAAAAAAGGTTATCTGTGCACTGCTCCGGGGGGAGTGTTTTTTGCTATACTATATAGGATGAAGCCCGGGCTAAAAACATTTTCCCGGAAAATTGAACAATTTGCAAGGAGTTTTTATGGATTCGTTTATTTCTTCCGTCATTACGCTTGCGTTGGTAATGGACGGCTTCGGCAATATTCCTCTGTTTATTGCCGCACTAAAAAAGGTGGCGCCGGAACGCCGCAAAACCGTACTCATCCGCGAGTTGGCTATCGCCCTGATTATTATGGTGGCCTTTTTGTTCTTGGGCAAATGGTTCTTGCGCGCATTTGGTATCCACGAATATTCGTTAAGCATTGCGGGTGGTATTATTTTGTTTATCATCTCGGTTAAGTTGGTTTTTGGCGGGGATGAGGAACCCAAAAACGACCCCAAGGAAGATGAACCCTTTGTGGTTCCGTTGGCTATTCCTTTGGTGGCGGGGCCGGCGGCCTTGTCTATGGTGATGATTACGGCGGCACAGCAGTCCAATAAATTTATTACGTTGGGTGCGGTAATTGTGGCCTCTATCATCAACTCCATTATTTTGATGGCTTCTTTTCCCATTAGCAATTTGTTGGGTAAACGCGGCTTGATTGCCATTGAACGCTTGACGGGTATGATTCTTATTTTGATGTCCGTAGATATGGTGATGGGCGGCATTTCTACATTTATGAGTTTATAAATAAAGAGTTCGCGCGGCTTGTGTGGTGGGCGTTGGTGCAGTAAGTGTGGCTCTAAACGGGGGTTCTCGTGAAAAAAGGTTTTACGCTGTTGGAATTAGTGGTAGTGGTGCTGATTATTGCGGTGTTAGCCACCGTGGCGGTAACGTATTACGGCAAAGCCGTGGAGCGCGTGCGCATTGGCGAAGCAGAAAGTTTAATGGGAACAATGCTTTCCGCTCAGGAGCGATTTTTCCTGCGCCGCCAACAATATACGCCCTATTGGCACCAATTGGATGCGGCCCCGGTGGCCGTCCGCACTCCCAAAGAACATAACGATTTTGCCAACGGTGCGGAAAATACTATTTATTACACGCGCGGCGGTGTGGAGAGCGGTGTTTTAAATGAGGGTTTTGCAATTTCGTTTGAGCAGGACGCTACCGACAAATGGTTTGTTGTGGCGCGACGTGTAGGCAAATCTGATAAATACACTTATCACTTGGTGCGGCCCTTTGGCAGTACGCAGACGGTGTGCGTGCCGGTGTGGGAAAACGAAAACGACGTAAGCGTCTGCTGTGATTATATGGGTGTGGACAATCAGACGGACCTTACAGGCGACCCAATGGTACCCAAAATAAGTTTGGCGGATAATTTTTAACCGAACGGGCGGCTTTTGTTTTAGGCCGCCTGTATGATGTAAAGGGCTGGCACGGCGCGGAGCGGTCTAGGAACTGTTGTTGTTAAAACAAGGAATAGATACTGGACAGAAACCTTCCAGTATGACTTTTTAATAAAAGCAGTATCATCTGAGTCATTCCCGAGTGTCGTAGTCGGGAATCTGTTGTTGTTATAAAAAAGGGGAAATTCAATGAAAAAGAAAAAATTTGAACTTAAAAGTTTTAGCCTTATTTTATTTATCGGTCTGTTGTTGCTCGCGGGGTTGTTTCCGTTTTACGAACGCACCGTGGAGGGTAGCAAGGCCGCGGCGGCAGTCAGCGTTCTTTTAAATGTGGCTACGGCGGAAAACCAGTATTTTATTAAACACAAAACCTATACTTACGATTGGTCGGCCTTGGACAAACACTTACCCCGGATACCTAAAAAGCAAGGCTTTTTAGGGGCTGCGCCCAAGGCGGGATATGCACGTTTTTTTGCGTTTACCGTCAAAGATGCCGCCACGGGCCAGGACGGCTTTGCACTTGATTTGCAACTAAATAAAGAAAAAACCGAAGGTACCGCCACGGCTGTACGCAAGGGCGGGCTGTTTGATTACACCTTGGAAATGTCGTTGCCCGAGGGCGTTTTTGCTTGCCAAGCCGAGGGAAAAATTGCCAAGCGCCTGTGCAATAAATTGACGGTGGAACTGGAAAAACTCCGCACCCCGCAACAGGAAAGCCCCGCCACCCCCGAAGTGGAAAAACGAAAAAATAATTAAGGTCCTATTTTAAAATTTAGGGCTTGACAACCGTTTTAATCCTTATTAAAATGAAAAGGTAGCCCCTGGGGGCTATAAAACTAAACTTATATATAAAACTGTAGGAGGTTTTATGAATAATAAGAAGGGTTTTACCCTGATTGAATTGCTGGTGGTCGTATTGATCCTCGGCATTTTGGCTGCTATGGCTATGCCGCAGTATTTTAAAGCGGTTGAACGCTCCCGTATGACGGAAGCCGTAACGCTGCTTTCTAACATTGCTTCTGCACAACAGCGCAAATACTTGCAGATTAATAAATATGCGACGGATTATCGTGGTTTGGACGTTGCTCCTGCTGGGGCTACGGGTTCTGTTTACTATACCAAAGGCATCGTTACTACCGGTGCGGGTGGTAATGGTTTCGGGGTAACCTTGGCTGGTACAACCTATACGACAGGGCATGCGACTGCCACACGCGAAGCCAATGGTGCTCCTGCAGATGCCGGTTTAAACTATCAGTATGAGTTGGTTCGCTACTATGCGAGCGACTTGACCCAATGCAATGCAGAAAAAGCCAACGGACAAGCGCTTTGTGCTGATTTCTGCGGTATTGATACCCCTGCTGCCACTTGCTGCAGCGATGGTAAAGCGACGTGTACCGCGCCGGTAGACGGCAACTAATTCGTAATTAATTCCATTGTAAAAACCCCGCCTAGTGCGGGGTTTTTTCTGTCCGTTTTTGCAAGAGGAATATCCGTTATTTCCGAAAGTCGCTGCCTGCATTGGGAAACTGCCTATTGTCGTCCTTCTCGAGTGTTGCGGTTCGCAGAGATGAGGAAGAAGTCCGTTATAAAAATAGAGGTCATTCTGAACTTGTTTCAGAATCTACCTCTTGGGTCGTTATCGTCATTTCCGAGTGCCGCCGGCGCGGAGCGTTCGGGAATCTGTTGTTAATGTCGTTGCCGTTTTTTCTGTGATTTTATCTAAAACAACCCACTTGCATTAAGCCTTTTTTTACTGCTAAACTATATGTAGTTTAAGTTTTAAGGAGTAATATGAAAAACGGGTTTACTTTAATAGAACTGCTAGTTGTGGTACTCATTATGGGCATTTTGGCTTCGGCCGCTGTGCCGCTTTATTTTAAGGCGGTAGAGCGCGCCCGTATGATGGAAGCCGTAACGCTGTTGGATTCCATTTCCCAGGCGCAGACGCGCAAATATATGCAAATTAGCCGCTATACCTCTCGGGCGCAAGGGTTGGACGTTAATGCCGCCACGGGCACAAACGCAGGGGACGGAAACACCTTTTACACCAAAGGCCCACAAGGCAATGGCTTTACGGTGGCCCTTTCGGACGTGGTAACTTATGGCGACGGTTTCGCCACCGCCACCCGCACCGCTGACGGGGATGCTACTAGCGATAATTTACATTACCATTACCATTTAACCCGCTTTTACGCAAGCGATTTGACCCAATGCTATGGCGACAATGAGCGCGGACGGGAATTATGCGCAGATTACTGCGGCATTAGCGAGCCTGTGGAAACTTGCTGTAATAATGGCGAAAGTACCTGCCCGCCGCCTGTTACGGGCTATGAAACCTCTGCCCATTAAAACCCTTTTTGAGAAATACCCCGGCCTTTTTGTGCCGGGGTAAATTTTAGCCATTATCCGGGAAATATGGTTACGTAAAAAGTGAACAGATACTGGACAAAACTTGCCATCAGTAATACCTTTGTTTTATAAAAGCCATATGGGCCGTCATTTCCGAATGTAGCCGGCGCGGAGCGTTCGGGAATCCGTCGTTGCTTTATTCGTAAAAACAGATCCCCGACAAAAACTCTCGGGGATGACAACCAAAGGTGGAATCCTCACCGTCATTTCCGCGAAGTAGCGGTCCGCTAGGGTCCGGCGCGGAGCGTTCGGAAATCCGTCGTTATCAATGTGTTCCTGTTCCATAAAAAACCCCGCTACATTAGCGGGGGTTTTTTATCTGAAATGTTTTCTATTTCCAACGTAAGCGGTAAGTCTCTGCCCACAACTGCGCTTCCTTTAAGGTGTTGTCCACCATTTCCTGATAAATAGCAGGGGCTTCGTTTGGATAGAGTTTATGCAATTCTTGCATATGGTCAAAATAGTCAAGAATAATCGCTCTTACGCCCCCCTCATCATACAGGGCCAGTTGATGGTTGATGTTATGGAACATCGGGGCAAATTCCGGGTTCCCGTGGAACGGGTGGATAATGCCGGGCGCGTCATTTTGCATTTCGCCTAAATGAACAGGGTAAGGCTTGTGATTATTTTGGGACTTAATTTTCTTGCGTGTGTAGATTTCTTTCAAGGTGCTTTTGTTTACAATATGGTGTACGCCACGATAGGTGGCTACATCGCGGATTTTGCGCCATTTTCTTTCGTAACCTTTGGCTACCGCACCCGGTTCTTGCGACAAGCGCACCAGTTCCTTTAAATAGCGGTAACTGCCCCATAAAGTGCTGGGTTCACGTAAAAGAGGTACTTTAAACTCCGTAGAAATAATAACCTGCGGAACGGTGGTAGCCGGCCAGTACTTGTTTTTAAAAGTAGTATTTCGGAAATACACATTGGTATATTTCGGAGCGTTCAACGCAACTACTTGTTGGGCTAATTTGGCACTGGATCTAGGGGCTGTCAAATGGCGTGTAATGCGCGGGGTGGAAAGGGTTGCTATTTTGCCCACACGGTTAGGGGCAGAGCGCAACACCTTATACGCATTTTGAGAGAAGACGGCGGTGTTACTTAATAATAACGCGAAGAGAAGAACTAACAGTTTTTTCATACACTCGCTCCTTTCCTTCTTTCCCCCATTATAACAAATTTTTAGAATTTTGCAAGCAAAATTTTTATTATTTTTGGGAATTTAGTTTAAAGGAGTATTTTCCCCGTCGGAGAGAGGTAAATCTTCGTCGGAAGCGGGGATGTCTTCGGCTTTTTTATCGTCGGAAGAATTGGCTAAAACAGGTGCGGAAACCGGTTGGGAATTTTTTTCGGTTTCGGCCATTTTTTGTTCGGTCAAAAGGTCATTTTTTTGCAAATCGGCAGAATTTTCTTCCGGTTCGGCGGGTGCTGTTTCGGCTTTTGGCGCGGAATTTTCCTGTTCGGAAGCGGAGGTTTGGGGCGTTTTTGCCGGGGCGGTTTCCGCATTTTCCTCAGGAGTTTGTTCTGGGACGGCTTCGGCATTTTGCGGTGTTTCTTTTTCCTCCGGCTGCGGGTCAGGCGGCAGGACGAAGGGCGGGTCCTCCGGGTCAAAAACAATGCCTTTTTCGGGCTGTTTTTCCTCGGGAGCCGCCTCTTTTGGGGGGAGAACGGGCGCGGTGGCAAATTTTACAGGTGCGGGGGCGGGATATTTCTTAATGATATCCTGTGCCGAGTCCTCAAAAAATAAGCGGCCCTTTTTCCAAGATTCATACAGTTGTTTATCCGGAGATTCAGGACGGAAAAAATCTTTGTTTGCGGTGCGGTCGGCTATGGCAAAGGCTAACAAATGCAGAACCGCGATGTCTTTACCCGTAAAGTTTTTGCGCTTTTCGTAACTGCTCACGCGCGCTAAAACCTTAATATGGCGGCCCTTTTGCAGGCCTGTCATTTGGGGCATACCCTTTTTGTTAAAACTGACCAAAAGCAATTCGTATGAAAGGGAATCTCCTTTCCCGGTGGCATAATAGTAAAGCGGTGCGTCTATCTTTAATACAAGGCGCAAGCGCAAGGTGTCTTCGGTAACGCCCTGCACCACACCGCCAAAAGAGACCACTTGCCCGCGGTAGGCATCGGGGTTTTGTTCAATGCCGTTTAAATAGTCCAGGTTTTGGTCCTTATACGGAATCATTGAACTGCAAGCCGTCAGCAGGCAAGCCAGTAAAAGGGAAAGTAATCTCTTCATACCTATATTATAACTTTTCTGGCGCGGCAGGGGTTTTTTACCGTCGGGAGATTAGGGAAAAGAGTAACAAAAAAGGAAGAGGGATCTCGGCCTCTTCCTTGTAAAACGCCTAACTGCGAATACAAAATAAAAACGCCCTCTGGGAGAATCGAACTCCCCTTTTCGGATTGAAAATCCGACGTCCTAACCGATAGACGAAGAGGGCATTTAAATGTGCGCCCGGTGAGACTTGAACTCACGGCCCCCCGCTTAAAAGGCGGATGCTCTACCACTGAGCTACGAGCGCATAAAAGCAGTCAAAAAAACTATCTGGGTTTAATCATTCTTGGGTTAAACCCAACATAAATATTATACTAAAAGTTTTTCCGTTGTGCAAGAAATTTGTTTTTTCTTTTTAACTTCTTACCAGCGGCTCTTTTCTTGATAATTTATTATAACACTTTTTCCGGTTTTGCGTCAAACATATTTTTGCGCTAAAAAGTTTGACAACCCCCGCCCCTCTTGCTACCATATAACAAACGGGTTTTATGCCCGAAATTATTTGTGAGGGGTATATGAAAAAAGTTATCAATTCCAACAATGCGCCCAAAGCCATTGGGCCTTATTCCCAAGCCGTAGAGGACGGCGGTTTTATTTTTACGTCCGGTGTGCTGCCGGTGGACCCGGTTACAGGTGAAATTTACAACGGTGATGTTCAGGTTCAAACCGAACTTATTTTAAATAATTTGGAAAATATTTTAAAAGAAGCCGGATGCTCGTTAAAACACGTTGTCAAAACCACCGTGTATATGACCGATTTAACCAAGTTTGCGGAAATGAACGCGACTTATGCGTCTTTCTTTAAAGAAAATCCTCCCGCCCGCAGCACAATTCAGGTAGTGGCCTTGCCGAAAGGCAGTGCGGTGGAAATTGAAGCCATCGCCAAAAAATAATATGACCATACAGGACCAAGTGCTTTCCGGGCGCTTAAACGGTATTTTGTTGCCGCTTTCTGCTATGAAGACGGAGCGTGATTGGGGTGTGGGCGATTTTGCTTCCTTAATAGAGTGGACGGAATTTTTTGCTTCGTTGGGGACAAAAATCGTGCAAATTTTGCCGTTACAGGAAACGGCCCCCGGCGAAACGTGTCCCTATTCGGCATTGAGCGCGTTTGCCACCGACCCGGTGTATGCAGATATTTCGTCGGTAGAGGATATTTGTGCGAGCCAAGAGGCCTCGGCATATGTATCATCTTTGGCGGACAATATTGCCGCGTGGCACCAAGCCAAACGTGCGCCGTTTAATGCGGTGAAGCAAGCGAAGTTAAAGGCGTTGTGGCTGGGATATAAGCATTTTTTACAAGCAGAAGCCGCCATTAATTCCGCGCGTTTTCAAGCCTTTGAAGCATATCAGGCCGCACAGTCCGGCTGGTTGCGCGGTTATGCGCTGTTTCGCGCGGTAAAGGAATTTTACAAATGGCAAACGTGGACTGCTTGGCCCGACGGCCTTAAAAATTTTGAGCCTGGTGCGGTAAATGCTTTTGAAGCCAAATACCGCGAATATGTCAATTTTTTTGCGTATGTACAATGGATTTTGGACTTGCAATTGCGTAAGGCCAAAACGGCTGCGCAAGAAAAAGGAGTGCTGATTTTCGGCGATATTCCTTTTGGTACCAATTTGGATAGTGCCGAAGTGTGGTCCGAGCGGGAAAATTACCGCTTGGGGTATGAAATCGGTGCGCCTGCGGACCAGTTTTCCAAGGGCGGCCAACGCTGGGGACTGCCGGCCTATGATTGGCAATATCAGCACAGCCATCATTTAACCTTGTGGCGGCGCAAAATCCGCCGGGTAACGGAACTGTATGATATCTTCCGGCTGGACCACCTGGTGGGGTTTTTCCGCACCTATGTTTTTGCACCGGGCGACGAGCAAGGGGGCTTTGATATTCAGGGCGAGCAAAACCAAATTGACCGCGGGTATAATTTCTTGCGTATGGTGTTAGATGAAGCCAAGGGAAAGTTGCCCGTAGGCGAGGATTTGGGCGTAATCCCCAATTATGTCCGCCGGATGTTGGTGGATTTGCGTATCCCCGGCTACAAGGTGTTGCGCTGGGAGCGCGAGGACAACGGATACTACCGTGAACCGCGCAATTATCCCGCTGTGTCCTTGGCCACCACCTCTACGCACGATACGGAAACGGTGCGCGGTTGGTGGGAAACAATGGACCAACGCGAGCGCGCGAATATTTGGGAAATGATTTCTGCCCAGAAAACAGACGGAAATGTGCCCTTTAATTTGGACACCCAGCGCGCTATTTTGCGCCGTGTGTTGGATTCCAATTCCGCCATTACGCTTTTTTCGTGGCAAGATATCATCGGTACAACAGACCGCGTGAATACCCCCGGAACGGTGGGCGAGCAAAATTGGACTTACCGCAGTGAATATACACCCTATCAAGCCGCCGAAACATATAGCGTGCAACTGGCTATGTATAAGGAATTGTTAAAGGAAACGGGCCGCAACTAAACGCTGGCCCGACCTTTGCTTGCTAGTGTAGTACAATAAAAAAACCGCTTTTATGCGGTTTTTGATAAGGACAAAGAAGTTTATTTTTTTGTATCAGCCGCTTTCTTTTCGGGAGCGGCTTTTTTATTGGCTGTTTTGTCAGAGGATATTTTCTTTTCGGTTGTTTGTTCGCTGGTGGTTGGGGTGTTTTCTTCGTCCGTCTTTTCTTCCGCAGGTTTGGGGAAAAGTTCATCAGCCAGTTGCTCGGCATACAGACGTGCGGCATTGTATTCCTCTGTGGCTTTTATAAATTGGTCCGACGGCCGGTTGGTGTCCGTGTTTTTAGCGATTTCCAGTTCAAGCCGCGCTTTTTTTAATTCAAAATCTTCTACTGCCAGGCGCAGGCGGATTTGGTTAACCAAGCGGTTCTTTTCTTCATTTACCACCGCTGGGCAGGCTTTTAGGGCATCATTTAAAATAAGTAAATTGCGGGTGGCCGCCTCGCGCGTGGAGGTTTGTAAGGCGGGATTATCTTGCGTTAGCGGAGGGACGGAAACCGTGGCCGACAGCGTGGCTGCACGCTCCGGCAGGAACATATTTCCTACCAGCATTCCGCCCACGAACAAAAGGGCCATTGTAAAAAGATATAAAATATAGCGCATAAAAAATCCCTATATATATTTTATCAAAATGGCGAAATATTACTATAATAAAAATACAAAGATATTTTTTAAGGGAGCGTTTTATGGCGAGAATTAAATTTGGCAAGCAAGGACATTTGGAGTTGGAAATTTCCCCTTTAACTATTTGGTCTAACCCCGGCAGCGAAGGGGAATTTATGGAATATCAAATCGGGTTGTATTGCGGGGGAGAAAGTATTTTCAGCGAAAAATGGACCGATAAATTAGTGGCATTAAAGGACGAGGAAAATATTTATTTATCCGATTTTATTGCCGAAACGCTCACCGAACGCAAAGAAAACAACTGGACGATGTTGGAGCCTAAGGTGTCCTTGTATATGCACCCGGGGCAGACTGCGGGATGCTGTTCGGCCTTTAACCGCCCGGACCCGTTTATTTTGCAGGTAACATTGGAGCAAAACATTTTTGCGGGCGAGAACAAAGTGTTTGGGCCTTACTCCAATACGGGGCTGACGATAACCTTTGAAGCGGACGGAAAGGCGTGGGCACAATTTGCGCAAGACATCCGCGCCGAGGAAGAAGATTTTGACGAGGAGGACGAACAAGAGGACCCGTATCGCAGTTAGTTTTCCGGTAAATCAGATATAAGAACGCCCCGTTTTTACGGGGCGTTGTCATTTAAAAGCAATTAAATTTCCAAACTTTCTAAATCGTCCGGTACATAAATGGCGCCGGAAAATTCCTTTTTGGCTTCGGCTGTGTAAAGGGCTTTGCGTGCGGAAAGATTATTGTCCTGCGTGTGGTACAAAATTAAGTTCTTGGCGGACAGTTCCCGCGCTACACGCGCCGCATCCAAGGCGGTAGAGTGGTGCTTTTCATACGGTTTAAACTTTTCCCGCTCCCCATACAGGCAGAACGCTTCTGACAGTAAATAATCAGCCTCTTTGGCATAGGCCAAACAAGCCGGGTTATATGGCTCGTCGCCCAAACAAACCAAAATTTTCCCGTCAGGAAGTATCAGCCGGTAGCCAAATTGTTTGGTTTTGGTGGATAAAATATCAAAGGCTGTTGCGTGAAAAGGGCCTGCCTGAAAGGCCTCGCCGTTTGTTAGCCGCACAAATTTTATGCCGTTATCCAGCACCGCTTGTAACTTGGCAGTTAAGGTCATTTGGCAGAAGGTGCGCAGTTTTTGTTCGCACTCGTCGTGGCAGAAAATCGTTAGCCCCGGGTGTTTGCCGCGGGTGTAGAGTGATGCAGCCAAGCGGATAATCCAAATTACACCTAAAATATGGTCGGTGTGTCCGTGAGTTAAAAATAAATGGCGGATAGATGAAACGGAAATATCGGCTTTTTCCAACTGGGCCAAAATGGTGTTTCCGCCGCCTGCATCGGTGAGGAAAGTGTCGCCTGCGTATTGTAGGGCAAAGCAAGTATTATAACATTTGGTAACGAGCGCGTTACCCGTTCCTAAAAAAGTAATTTTAGTATTCATAAATTACTTACCTGGATTTAATTCAAAGGGGCTTCCCTGTTTAAATTTGTTTTTGTATGTTTCCACTGCCGGTTGTAATACTTCTGGTAATTGTTTTAAAAATATTTTTTTGTTATGAACTAATCTACGCAAAATGCCCGTATATAAAGTTTCGTAATATTTTGTTTGAATATATTCCCCAATGGCTTCCGGCTGGATAGCAGAATCTTGGATAGGCAAAATTTCAATTTTTACAGGGGATATCTCGGCGTAGGTTTGTGCAATAGCTGCCGTATATTTTTTGTAATTTTCTGATATGGTTGGGTCCATTATAGTAAGCACAGCATTGTAATTTTTACGATTATCTGCACTAAATAAGCCTTCGGCAGCATAATGCATGCTATCGGGTGCTTTGCTAACTTCAAAATTTAAATCTTTTAATGATTCAAGATAGAGTTGTTTTGCCCAATTTTCACCCGCCCCTTCAAACAGTTTTCCGAAATATTGCTGGTATGTAAGGTGATACCCTTTTTCTTTGGCATAGATTTGAAAAATCGCAGCTAAGATTGCTGGGTTCTTGTGGATGTTTTTAGCATTTAAGTTTAAATCATTAGCGTTGATAGCCCCTTGTAAAACTCGGTGCATAAAGTTTCTTTCTATTCCTGCGTATGCTGCCACAAATAGTGTAGCATCATCAAACATACTAAAACGTCCGCCTACATCATCGTGAATATACAACTCTTTAATATAAGGGTTATCTTTTCCATTGGTAAAACCGATTTTCCCCCTTAAATTTTTAGAAGTGGCTTTAACATCAGTACAAATGGCGAAATGGGCCTGCGCCTTTTTTAACGCTTCTTCATTGGATAAGTTTTGAGATTTGTAAAAAGTAAAAAGGGCTTGTTCAAACTTTTTAAAGGCATCTAATGTTTCAAAAGTCGTTCCTGATTTGGAAACTACTAAAAAATTTAAGTTTTCAATTTTGTTACCCGTTTCTAATAAAAAATTGGAAAAACTTACCGGGTCAATATCTGAGTAAAAAAAGACTTGCCGGCTACGTTTGTAGCCAGCCATATTCAACAAAAACTCGGACGGATGTTTAGAACCCCCAATGCCTAGCACAACTAGCGGGCGGTTTGGTGTTTCTGCGCGTTTGGCAAGTTCATTTGCTTGGGCATAAACGCGGTCCAAATGAGTTTTTTCATTGTTGCTTTTTAACTGCATTTCAGGCAAAGAAGCCCAATTTAAGAATTGTCCCTCTTTGTTAATGCGTTGTTTTAATTCATGGACGGCTTGCTTGGCAGGAGATTCATAGACGGTAATTATTTTGGAAAAAACCTTTGGTGAGTTTTTCTCTGGTGTGGGCAGAATATACTGATATGTACATTTATTTTCATTGGCCTCCATTGGTTGTATAGAAAAGGCTTCTGTTTGTGGGAATAACATCATTGCTGATAAAAAAATTCCAAGCATAGAATCTCCTTTATTTAAATGAAAGACTTATTTGATTTTTTTAGTTTTCCAATTCCAAAATAACGGTCCTTTTTCAAACTAAAACTAGTTTGTTCTAGGCGCGAAGGGGGCTTCGGTTTCCGGTCATCATGCAGCCTGGGCTCGCGGTTTTTGCCTTGTGCGCCGCGGAACCGTAAGCGCACAAACAAAAACATCGCTCCGCCTTTCGAATCCCTACGCAACACCAAGCAGTTGGTGTTGCTCCAAATCTCCTGTAAATTAAAATCCTCGCATATGCGAGGGATTTAATTTACAACGGAGAGGGAGAGATTCGCCCTGCATAAATTTCCTGACGGAAATTTTGCCCGGGCCCGCCCTCATTGTGTTCGCCTTTCGGCCAATGGCCTCAAACTCACACCACATTGCGGGCTTCAAATCCCTGCGGCATAAAGCCATTTATGCCGCACCTCATATTTTCATAGAAATCAAAAATCCTGCTCGCGCAGGGTTTTCAATTTCTACGGAGAGGGAGGGATTCGAACCCTCGGTGGGTTGCCCCACGCCAGTTTTCAAGACTAGTGCCTTAAACCACTCGGCCACCTCTCCATATTCTTTTATTTTATTAATTTTCGCGGTTCCTTGCCTAGTCTGTTTTCTGCCCGGCGGGGCTCCGGACAAATTGGTATAATACATACAAGAGGTATTATATGGAACAACAATCTGCGCCTAAAATCGTTTACCGCTTTGGAAACGGGGTGTATATCAACTTAACAAACCGCTGCCCCAACTTGTGTGCCTTTTGCATAAAAACCAAGTGGCATATGGATTTTCACGGGAACAATTTAAATTTATCAGCGGGCGAACCGTCGTCTAATGAGGTTCTCTGTGCCTTGGAACAGGAACTCAAAGCCGCCCCATTTAAAGAGGTGGTTTTCTGCGGTTATGGTGAACCGACAATGCGCCTGGACGTACTTTTGTTTGTGGCGCAAACACTCAAAGGCTGGATGGCCCAAGCCAAATTTCCACCCTTTAAAATCCGTCTGAATACAAACGGGTTAGGCAATTTAATTAACCATAAAAATATCGTGCCTGACTTGCGCCGCGTGGTAGATGTTGTAAATGTCAGTTTGAATGCCGAAAACGAATCTGTTTGGCGAAAAATCGTCCGTCCGGTATCCGGCTTTGAGAACGGCTACGAGGCCGTGCGCGAATTTATCCGTCTGTGTGCTGCGGCGCATTTTGACTGTCTGGTAGCCAGTTGCGTGGACAAAACGGGTGCGGATGCCGAGGCCGTCAAAAAAGTGGCCGAGGCCGACGGGGCTGTCTTTTATTTAAGGAGTTTTTTAGATGCCCAAGATTAAAAGGCCCGGTGCCCTTTTTGTGCTGTTTTTGATTTTAATAGCACTCGTGCTGACTTGGTTTTTTGCCGTGTCGGAGGATTATTATGATTATGCCGCCGATACGATTGAAAGTTCCGCCTCCGTGGCGCCGCTTAATAAAGAAAGCCTGTTGGCAAGTGCTAAACCGGTGCGCCAGCCGTATGATACAGAGGTCAAATACCGCAAATTTTATT
The DNA here is from genome assembly GCF_021632165.1 of Candidatus Avelusimicrobium fimicolum. Taxonomy (NCBI): domain Bacteria; kingdom Pseudomonadati; phylum Elusimicrobiota; class Elusimicrobia; order Elusimicrobiales; family Elusimicrobiaceae; genus Candidatus Avelusimicrobium; species Candidatus Avelusimicrobium fimicolum. The sequence goes on along the minus strand of NZ_JAJWTS010000001.1, from coordinate 97,879 downwards.
TGACGGCCCCCGGGGCGCAAAAGGTGGAATTATTGGCGGATTTTAACCGTTGGGGAAAAGACCCTATCGTGCTAAAACCGTACCGCAAGGGGTATTTTGAAACCTCTGTCGCGCTGACGGGGGGAGAATATAAGTATGTATTTTCGGTGGACGGGCGTGATGTGTTGGACCCCGTAAACCTGGACCGCCGCGAAGTGGACGGCCGCGAAATTTGCATTAAAACGGTGAAATAATGAAAACAGCGGAAATCAGAACACACTCCCGCGCGCAAACCTTGGCGCTTGCCGAGCGGTTTTCTTCTGCGCTTAAAGGCGGGGAAATTGTTTTCCTGCGCGGACCTATCGGTGCCGGCAAAACAGTGTTTGTAAAGGGCATAGCGGCGGCTTTGGGACTGAAAAGTTCGCCCACCAGTGCCAGTTTCAGTTTGATGAAGGAATACAAAAATAAAAAGCATCGCCTGTTTCATATTGACTTGTTCCGCTTGGAGGAAGGCGAAGTGTTTAACCTCGGCTTTGAAGAAATGTTGGAAGATGACAATGCCATTATTTTGGCCGAGTGGCCGGACCCGATTCGCCAGATGTTGCCGGCGGACCGGTTGGAAATGGATTTTATTTTAAAAGAAGGCGACGAACGCGAGATTAAATTGCAATCTTTTGGGCGCGTGTCGGATGCGTTGTTGGAGGCATTATGCAAAGCCGCGAAAAATTAACTTTGGGGATGGATACGTCTGGCTCTCCTTTGCTTTTGACTGTAAAAAAGGGAGACAAAATCTTTTCCGTGCGCCGCAAAGGCGTCAAACAGGAAAAACTACTCTTTCCCGCCTTGGAATCCTTGCTTGCGAAAGCCGGGGCGCAAATGGAAGATATTGGACAAATTTTTATCATCCGCGGCCCGGGGCGTTTTACCGGGATTCGTATTTCGCTCACGTTTGCTTCTATGATGCAATTTTTGAATAAAACACAGGTTCGCGGGGCGACTATGTTTGAGGTCCTTTGCCGTCAGGCCGAATCCTCCCGTGCTTTTGCCGCCTGGAAAAAGCAAAATCCACAGGGCGCATTGGCGGTGGTTTTGCACGCGTTTAGAGAAGAATACTTTTTGCAAATTTTTGATGAGGAAAAGAAAGGCCCGGCTTGGCTGTCCCGCGAGGAGTTATTAAGTCGCTTGTCTGCCTACGGCAAGCCGCTTTTCTTGGCGGGTAGCGATAAAGACGCTCATCCCCTTTCCGGATTGGTGGGCCATTCGTATGCCTTTGCTAGTGAAAAGGATTGCTTTGTCCGCCCGGCCACTTTACTTGAAATGGCGCAGGAGGACTCTTGGAGCCAAAATTCGTTGGAACCGCTTTATTTAAAGCCTGCCCGTTTTGAATTGGTGCAACCCAAATGAAGTTGCGCCCGGCCGTTGCGTTAGATGCCCCCCGGTTGGCGCAGATAGAAGCGGCCCAGCCGATGAGTGCGCATTGGGGCGAAAAAGGCTTGGCGGGCGAAATTATCCATCCGTTTGCGCAGGTGTGGTGCGCAGAGGAAAACGGCGAAATATTGGGCTTTTTGGCCTTGCGTTTGGCGGCTGGATTTTGTGAAATATTAAACTTGGCCGTATGCCCGCAGGCTTGCCGACGGGGAATAGGGTTTTTACTGCTATCCAGGGCCTTTGCCGAAGTCCGCGCCCGAGGAGGGCAGACGGTTACGCTGGAAGTAAATGTGCGCAATATACCGGCGATTTCTCTCTACCAAAAAGCAGGACTAAAAGAAACGGGCCGCCGGGAAAAGTTTTATAACGATACCGACGATGCGCTGATTATGGGGGCAGAGTTATGAAAAAAATTTTAATATGGGCCTTGTGTGCGGTGTGTTCCCCTGCGTTTGCCTTGCCGCTGACGCCTGAAAGCCGGCGGGAAGCGCGCCAAATAAATGCTTTTTTAAAGGCGGTCTATGCACAACGCGCTAACGATAATGCTTCCTTTGCTTTATTACAGCAAGCCTTAAAACTTTCCCCGGATTCTGCCTATATCAAACGGCTTTTAGTGGCGCAGGCATTGGCTGAGGGCAAGCCTGAATTGGCTCAGCCGTATGCTGATTTTGTGCCCACAGACTCCACGGACCCCGAAGATTGGACCGTTTACGGCGCGTACCAATGGAAATTGGGACAGGTGGAGGCGGCTGAAAAAGCCTACGAAAAAGCCCTGACTCTTGCGCCGGAAAATTCGCAGGTTTTGTATCAGTATGCGTCGCTTTTATCTTCTTTGGGGAGTATGCAGGCGGCGGCTAAACTGCTGGAACTGGCAGAAAAATACCCGGCTCTGGCGGCGGATATTTACACGGCGGCCGGAAATATTTACGGGCGCAGTAAGCAGTACCAACAGGCTTTGGCCTATTACGACAAGGCTCTTGCCGTGTCCCCCAAAGAGCCGGCGGCGATGTTGGGCCGCGCCGAAGTATATGAAAAAACTTCCCAATATTTTTTAATGCTGCACGAACTGGAAGAATTGGAAAAAATCGGCTACGGTTCGGCGGCTACATATTCGCGTATGGGTTCTGTCTTTTTGCTGGTAAAAGATTTGCCCAAGGCCGAAACCTACTTTTTAAAGGCTAAGGCCGACGATAACGGCGATATTCCCACCTCGTACTTTTTGGCTTTGATTGCGGAGCAAAAAGGTGATTATGCCCGCGCTGCCGGCTATGTAAGGGATGCGGCAGACTACAACGAAAATGCTTCCAAATGGGTGCAAGTCAGTTTTTATTTACAGCGGTTGAATCAGCCGCAAGAAAGTTTAAAAACTTTGGCGCAGGCTTACCAAAAATTCCCGGGTAATGTAGAGGTCGCGTATTTTTATGGGGTGGCTTTAAATGATAATGCACAATATAAGAAAGCCGCGCGCGTGTTGGAGCAGGTGTTGGATACAAATTCTTCTTACACCGAAGCCCGGATGCAGTATGCTTATGCGTTAGACGGACTTAAAAAGTATAAGGCACTAGAAGAACAGTTGGAAATGTTGATAGGCGAAAATCCGCAAAATGCGGCGGCTTTAAATTTGTATGCGTATTCGTTGGCGGAGCGCGGTGTGCGTCTAAACGAGGCCTCCGGGTATGCGGCCCGAGCATTGGCCATAAGTCCGCAAGATGCTTCTTTTATAGACACAATGGCTTGGATTTATTTTAAACAAAATAAACCCGATTTGGCGCGCGATTTATTTACTTCTCTTGATACAGAAACTTTCTCTGCCAACGCAGAAATTGCGTACCATTACGGAGCCGTTTTGGTGGCTCTGGGTCAACAGACCGAAGCAAAAAAATATTTGGAACTGGCCCGCCGTGAAATAAAAGCCGCAGAAAAGTTATACAAAAAAATAAAGTAAAAAACGCGCGCTTTCAGGCGCGTTTTTAGTCCTCTATGTAAAGTAATAAAAAGCCCTTATCAAATGATATGGTTATCTCGGAAAGTTTAGCCACGTTGCTTAATGTTTGGCCTGTGCGTCCCAAGGACAAATTTGCGTGTTCCAGCGGATAAACAAGCCCCTGCAAGGTAACATTTTGGCAATCAGCCGCCGGAATAAGGCTTACCCGGGCGCCGGGGCGGACGTTCTTTGTTACGGAGTGTGTCAGCGGCCAAATCTTCCACCCTTTTCCCGCCACGCAAATATCCATTTTGTCCAAATAGGGGTAAACAGATAAAAAATTCCCAAACGTAAAATCCCACCGTCCGCCGACAAAGCCCGTCAAGGTGCATTGAGTGCATTGGTGCGCGATAAGATAGTCAAGAGCCTTTTCTAAATCGGTATTGTTTTGGTTATTGACGAAAATAAATTTTTCTGCCGGCAATATTTTTTTGGCTTGGGGAGATACGGAATCTAAATCCCCAATAATCACGTCCGGGCGGACCCCGGCGGATAAAGCGCGGTCAGCCCCGCCGTCTGCGGCCAAAATCAAATCGGCCTGGCGGGCAAGATGTTGTAGAAAGGCGGCTTCTTGGGTTTCCCCATTACCGATAAGTAATGCGTGCAACAGGGGTTCCTCCTCTTTGGCGGAAAATCAGCAGGATAACAAGTCCTGTCAAAATTCCAACATAAAATGGGTCTAAGGCTTCTAATAGTTCATTTTTGGGAACAAGGCGCCAAGCCGTCATTGCCGCCGCACTGGTAAGCGAAGAAACCACAAACAGGCGGTCGCTTATCCGGCCCGGATACAAGTATCCCATTAAAATCGGCATCAATAAACAGGCAGAAAAATAGGAGCCGAGTACGAGCCAAATTTCCTTAAAACTGCCGTGGAACATATGTGCCATACAAATAGCCAAGGCTCCTACCAGAAAAATAGACACGCGGTTAGAAAGTACAATATTTTTAATACGGAAGCGCAATAAGTCAAAACTTAATGTATTGGATGCGATAAACAGAAAAGAGTTTAGGGTGGAAAGAATAATAGACAAAATTCCGGCAACAAAAAATCCCTTTAAACCCGCCGGAAGTAATTGGATAGCGTAAAAGAAATACGCCTGTCCCGGCTCGGCTTGCGGTAAAACCGCCCGCGCATACAACGAGCCTGCCGTGGTGCATAAATCAAAGCAGAACCAAATAAAGGTGGAAATTAAAATACCTTTTTTGACAATGCGGGGATTTTTTGCGGCAAAACAGCGTTGGTAAAAACTGGGGTCAATAAGTGTGGATAGCGCGATAAAGCCCCAAATAAGCGTATTGAGCCACGAGTTCCCTCCGGTCAGGGTAAAATGGGAGGCCGGCAGGTTAGCCTTTAAAAACGATAACCCGCCAAAGGTTCCTACGGAAAACAATACTACTAAAAGCACCGCGCTGCACATTACAAAAAATTGTACCAAGTCGGAAAATACCACCGAGCGGAATCCGCCCCACGCGCTGTATAAGCCTGTAAAGAGTGTGCCTAATACCATACCGGGCAGGACACCAACCCCAAATACCATATGCAAAAACATTCCCAAACTGAGTACATAAGCCACCGGGGTAATATAAAAGAAGGTAAATATGGCGGCCACCTTGGCTGATTTCGGACCGAACATTTGGCCTGTTAAGTCGGGCAGGGTAACAGATTTAAAGCGGGCAATTTTATCGGTAATAAAAAAGGCGAAAATTAAGTAGGAAATATACCAAAAGGCTCCTTGCGTAACAAAATTGTAAATACCGTAGTTAAACGTAATTTCGTTCACGCCGAAGATTCCTCCGTACCAAGTGGCTACCAGCGTAGCCACAAACAGCGGGAGGGTGAGTTGGCGCCCCATTAACAAATAGTCCAATGCTTTGGCTGGTTTGTTTTCTCGCTTTTTGTTTATCCGGCGCATCCCATAAACAGCGGCAGCCACCGTGGCGGACAGTACGGCAAAAAATACCGTCCAGTCCAGCCAATGAAAATAAGAAATTGTTTTTAATTCGTTTACCATATTTTAAAAAGCCCCTTGGCAGGCCAAGGGGCTTATTGTCATTTTACCAAATATAATAGGCGGGTATCAGCAATAACATAGAGAGTACCACTAAAATAATCTCTAATTTTAAGAACCACTTTACCCACGCCGGATAAGAAATACCGGCCAAGGCCAGTGCTCCCATTGTAACGGGAGCGGTGGGAATAATCGGGTTGCCCCAGCCTTCCCCGAACTGGTAGGCCAAAATGACCGTTTGGCGCGAAACATTTACCAGGTCACCCAACGGCACCATAATCGGCATCGTCAATACCGCTTGGCCGGAGCCGGAAGCGATAAAGAAGTTCAGCACCGTTTGGATAACGAACATTGCCTGGGAGGCTATAATCGGGTGCAGACTGCCGATGCTTTGGGTCATTGCGTGCAGAAATGTATCTAAAATATGTCCGTTGGTGGCAACAATAACAATAGAACGCGCAAGGGCCATTAAAATACATACGCCCATCATTGATTTTGCACCGTCAATAATAGCATCGGTTGCTTGGTCTAATGTTAGTTTCCCAAAATACGCGCTGGCAATAGACACACCCAAAAACACTGCGGCGATTTCAATCATATACCATTGGTAGCGGATAACCCCGTAGAACAAAATGCCCATACCGATAATAAAAGAAGCAATTACCAGTTTGTGCGCGCGTGTTAAGCGGAAGGAGTCATCTACGACTATATCGTTAATGATTTTCAGTTCGGCGCGTTTTTCCAAGTCCATTTTATAGGTTAAACTCTTGGTGGGGTTTTTACGCACCCGTTCGCCGTACCAGGTAAAAAAACCTGCCACTACGGACGTGAAGATAAACCAAATCAGCAGACGGTATTGCCAGCCGGAATACATCGGCAGTTGGGCAATCGTTTGCGCGATACCGACGGTAAACGGGTTTACAAATGCGGACGAAAACCCTGTAAACGCACCGATAAACGGGATAGACATACCGACTACGGTGTCATACCCCAAAGAGAGTGCAAGCGGAATAAAGATGGGGATAAAAATAAGCGTTTCTTCTTCCATACCAAACAAGGCTCCGCATAGCGAAAACAGAAACATACATACAGGTATGAACAGTTTTTTATAACGGGGCTTGTTGGAAAAGAACAGACTAACCTTTTTAATCATCGTATTGATAGCGCCCGTGCGTTCAATAATCGTAAATAACGCACCCACCACTAAAATAAATGCGATGATTTCCGCGCATTGGGTAAACCCTTCCACCGGGGCGGCTAATATGTCGCCGACGCTTTGGGGGTTGCGGTCCACTTGGTGGTAGGAGCCGGCCACCGCATAGGTGCGGCCATCCTGTTCCAAGCGGTCATATTGGCCGGAGGGGACAATCCAAGTCAGCGCGGCCACGAACAGCATAATGGAGAACACCAAAAAATAGGTGTTGCACAACATTTTTTTCATTTACTTTTGTTTTCCTCTTTTTAGGTACGGCATTTTTTTAATAAAAAACGCCCCGCCGGCTCAAACAAGGATTTTAATATAAAAATCCAAAAATTGCGGCGGGACGTAAAAAACTATTGCCACTTCATAAAATACGGCGGCACTAACAGCAAGAACGACAACAAATACATTACAATTAATAAAGGCAGCATCCATTTCAGCCATTTCGGGTAAGCAATACGCGCAAAACCGATAGCCGCAATGGTTACGGGGTCGGTCGGAATAACCATATTCATCCAACTGCCTCCCAACTGGAAGGCGAGCACCATTGTTTGGCGCGTAATACCGATAAGGTCGGCTAACGGGGCCAAAATCGGCATTGTCAGTACGGCCTTGCCGCTGCCCGAGGGGATAAAAAAGTCAATTACCGTTTGCAGCATCATAGCCGCCCACGAGGCACACACCGGATGCAAGTGTTTGATAACGGCAGACATCCAGTCAAGCATTGTGTCCAAAATATGCCCGTTGTTGGCGATAATCACAATCGCCTGCGCAAAGCATAAAAGCATTGCAATTTCCGCCATACCGCGCACGCCGTCAAAGAACGCATCGGTAAATTTCTGCATATTCATTTTGCCCAAGAAACCGCACAAAAAGCCTACACCCAGAAACAAGGCGGCAATTTCGGTAATGTACCAGCCTTCGGCTTCCAAGTGCAGAATTTCCATTAAATCCACGCCCCACATCCCTTTAATCATTTCGCAAATTTGGGGTTTTAAAACACCGATAACCAAACCCACCATCCCCAGGCCGAAAGCCAGGAGCACCCATTTTTGGCGGCGGGTCATTTTGGTTTCTTCTTTATTGAGTTTTAATTCTTTGCGTTTTTCAATATCAAACTCATAGGTTAAACTTTTGGTCGGGTCTTTGCGGATTTTGCGCGCATAAACGCTTAACCAACTGATAACAACAGTGGTGCAGATAATCCAAATGATAAAGCGGTAGCCGATGCCGGAATAAAGCGGCACCTGGGCGATACCCTGCGCGATACCGACGGTAAAAGGGTTGGTAAATGCAGCCGCAAAACCCACCCCCGCGCCGATAAACGGAATAGCCGTACCGAGGGCGGAGTCGTAACCCAGCGAGAGTGCTAAGGGAATAAAAATAGGGATGAAGATAAGGGCTTCTTCGCACATACCAAACGTGGCGCCGCACAGGGAAAATACAATAATTCCAAGCGGGATAAACAGAAATCGGAGTTTCGGTTTGCGTTGGAAGAATCCGCTGGCGGCCTGAATACCGGCGGCGATTGCGCCTGTTTTTTCCACCACGGCAAGCACTCCGCCGATAACAAGCAGAAATACAATTACCTCGGCCGTGTTGGAAAACCCTTTAATGGGGGCTTTTAACACATCAAATAAACCTTGCGGGTTGGCCGGCACCGCGTGATACGTTCCGGCTACGACGACCTGGCGGCCGTCCACGTCCATTTTGTCATAAGCACCGCTGGGCACAATCCAAGTCAGTGCGGCTACCACCGCTACGATAGATAAAATAATAGCGAAGGTGTTGAGTTTGATTTTGGACAGAATTTTAGACATTTCCTTCTGTTTTTCCTCTGTTGAAGTGAATTAAATAACAAAGTTATATTTTACTAAATACGCTTGGTATATGGCACATTTATTTTTGTAATTTTCCGTTTATCCTTTCTTTTTTATATACTTTTACTATATGCTTTATATTGTTCCTACGCCTATTGGCAATTTACAAGATATTACCCTGCGCGCTTTGGAAACGCTCAAAACCGCCGATGCCGTTTTGTGCGAGGATACGCGCCGCACCCAGATTTTACTTTCCCATTTTGGTATTTCCAAGCCGCTCTACCGCTATAATGAAAACGACGACCGTTCCGTTTTGCGTTGTTTGGAAGCGTTGAAAAGCGGAAAACAGTGTGCGTTGGTGTCCGATTGCGGCACACCGTGTATTTCGGACCCGGGGTGGAAACTCGTCAAAGAGGCTGTGGCAAACGGCATTAAGGTTTCGTCTTTGCCGGGGCCTAGTGCGGTGGCGTGTGCCTTGGCCGGTGCGGGGATTACGGGCGGAGCGTTTACCTTTTTGGGCTTTTTGCCGCGCAAACCGGGTAAGGCCGCTAAATTACTTTCGGCGGCATATAGCCAAAATCACCCGGTGGTATTGTATGAATCTCCCTATCGTGTGGTAAAAATGCTGGAATTGGTGGCTAAAACGCTGGGGGGAGAAACCCCGGTTATTTTGGCTCGGGAACTTTCCAAGGTATATGAAGAGTGGATTAGGGGAACGGCGGTTTCTTTGGCGGAGGAATTATCCAAAAAGAGCAAAGTGCAGGGCGAGTTTGTAATGATTTTGGACCGACCGGCACAGACAGAGGAGGCGACCGATGAGCCGGACTCGTATTTTTAAAGTTAGCGAAATGACGGAAACCGATATTTTGTCTGCCGCTCGCGCGTTGGACGAAGGGGCCGTATCCGTTGTCCCCACCGATACGGTGTATGGTATCGGCACGGGAGCCTTTTGCGAAGAGTCTGTTTTGCGCATTTATCAAATCAAGGCGCGTCCTGCCACCAGTCCGCTTCAAATTTTGACGGGTTCTGTGGCGCAGGCCGAGGCTGTGGCGCAATTTTCTGCCGGGGCAGAACGCTTGGCGCAAACCTATTGGCCCGGGGCGATTACCATTATTTTGCCGCCTACACCCCAAGGGGAAAATTTAACGCGCGGCTTTAAAGGGCTGGGGTTGCGTGTGCCCGGCAATCCGTTTTTGGTGAAGTTATTATCCCAAATGTCGCACCCGATGGCTTGCACCAGTGCCAACCTGCACGGACAGCCCGTACTGACGGACGAAGAAACCATTTTAAAGACATTTGACGGAAAAGTGGATTATATTTTCTTGGGCGGGCAGTTATCGCCCACGGCTTCCAGCGTGGTGGATTTGACGGAAGAACCCCGGCTCTTGCGCGAGGGGGGCGTTCCCCGTGCTGATTTGGAAAAGACGTTAGGGCAAGCCTTAACCGTAAAATAGGAGAACGAAATGACCTTTTGGCAAATTATCGCTTCTTATTCGTTGTTGGTGGCGTCGTTGCTGTCGTTACTTACTTATTGGCTGACACGCAAATTTGTGCTTAAAAAAATGAAACGTACCATTATGAAGGCCGAGCACAACTACCAGCAGCAAATCGCTACCTTGCAAATGCAACTATCCGGCAAGGTAAATGTGCTGGAACATATGGTTGAAAAGTTGCGTCTGTCCAACCAGGAACTCAACCGGTTAAACGAAATCCGCGCCAAATTTATGTCTATCGTTGCGCACGATTTGCGCCAACCGCTTTCTTCTATTCAGGGATTTACTTCCGTATTGATGATGGATAATCCTCAGGGCACAGGCGGCACAAACGAGCAAATCGCCTTAAACAATATTTTAAAAGCCACGGACAATATGAATATGCTGATGGCGGACTTAATGGATATTTCTATGATTGAGTCCGGGCGGTTTAAAATGGATATGCGTCCGTTTAATTTTAATGCACTTTTAAACGACGTCATCACTTTGCAGTTGGTCAATGCCCAAAAGCGCGGTATTTTTCTGCAAAAGTGTGAATATCCCGCCGAAGTAACCGTAGAAGCAGACCGTTTCCGTATTTCACAAGTGATTAACAACTTGATTGGCAACGCGCTTAAATTTTCGCCCCAAGGCGGACGTGTGGAAGCGCGGTATTATGTGTCAAACGGATGGCTGACCTTTAAAGTAATTGATAACGGCCCTGGGGTTTTGCATAGCGAAAAGAGCAAAGTTTTTCAAAAGTTCCACCAGTCCGAAAATGACCGGACGCTAAAAAAACAAGGTTGGGGCTTGGGGCTTTCCATTGCGCAGGAAATTATAAACGCGCACGGTGGAGATATCGGCGTGGAAAGTGCGGGCTTGGGGCAAGGGTCGGTCTTTTGGTTTACCATTCCGCAAACTTTGGCTGAGGCTCATAAGCAAGGAATATCTCCCCGAACTGCGGATAATAAGCAGCCCTCGGTCTCCAAATAGCAAAAGGTTATTTCCCCTTTAAATAAAAAGGCCCCGCCTATGCGGAGCCTTTTTATTTGCGGAAGAATTAAATTATCTTATCCAATTATGTAAACCTTTGTAGTGATAGTAGTTTTTAAGAGCGCGCAGCACCTCAATATATCCATACGCTCCTTCATTTACGTTGTTATTGTACCACAAATAGCCATCCATACCGACGTCAAACAAACCTTGCTCGCCGGCCTCCCCGCGGTCATATTTGCTCATAGCAATTACGGGGACACGTCCGTCTTTTGCGCGTAATTCCTTCATCATTTTCTTGCCGCCGTCTGGTACCAGTAAATCGGTGAGAATTAAATCATATTTGACATATTTCATAGACTTTAAGAATTGCAAGCCATCCTTAAAGGTATCCACGACGGCGCCTTCGCCCAAATATCCCTTATCGCCCCAGGCTTTAAAGTTAATAAGAGGCAGGGCATCATCGTTGATAACGGCAATGTGCATACCTGCCGGAATATGTTTCAGCAGTTCTGTCCGTTCAATAGCGGCATTTTCGGGCGTAATGGGCGGATTTTTCTGGCGCATACGCACATAGGCATAAGAGTCCAACTCATCCAAATCATCCGGGTCCAAAATCAAGGTATCGGCCTGCGGCAATACATAATCTGTACCGTCCGGGTTCATTAAGTCAAATTCCTTATGGTCAAATTTGCGTAAATCTCCCCGGGGCATTACGGCCTGCGTGCGGATATAGCCGGACAATAACGGGTTAAATCCTTCGTATGCGGTGGCCCAATACTCATCCTGCATCGCGAGGAACGGATCATCCGGTAAGTCTGCCTTTAAGTTGCGGATAGCCATTAACGTATTATACATTGCGCTACTTAAAGAGTTCTTTTCTTGCATATTCGGTACACGTCCTTCCCCAGGCAGAGAAGCATAGGTAAAGAAAGCGGTAACTCCTTGTTTGTGGTCATTAATAAGGTTGAGAACCTGTTGGTAACGCTCTTGCATATAGCGCATAGTTTCCGGTGGAACCGAATGGCGCAGATAATTAGCGATATTGGCCGATTGTTCCTTGGGCATTTGGATAGAAAGATTTTGTAATTCTTCGCGTACTGCCGCATAACGCTCCCGCTCAGTTCCGTAAATTAACACCGTTTCCAGCCTGGGTGTAACTGGAATTTTGGGGTTCAGTACCGTGTTTTTGGGTGCTTTATTAGAAGGAATAAAACTAAGCGCTTGGGACGGATAAACCGAGTGCGCTACCTTTGGGGCAACGGCGGGAATAGTTACTTTTGCTGTTGCTTTTAACGCTTGGTTTGCCGCCTTATCAAGCCCTTTGGCAAGTGCGGAATTTGCTTTTACTACGGACCCGGGCTTTACTGCTTGCGCAACGGCATTTTGCGCGGGCCAAGCGGCTGCTGCAATGAGTACAAAAGAAAGAAGTTGTTTGGTATTTAGCATAAGTTCTCCGTTTATATTATCAGTATAATAGTTTTTTGAGCAAAAAAACAGAGCCAAAAGACCTAAATTTGATATGGGACCTATATATAAAAATCCGCGCTCCCTGGTTGAAAGCGCGGATAAGCAACCGATACCCCGGATTCTGTCAGCCCTTTCAGGCTGTGATAACCATTACTCTTGGCGGCCTACTTGGTCGCGAACGCGGGCCGCGTGTGGACCGGTTTGGCCTTGCTCCGTGCGGGGTTTGCCGTGCCGCGTTTATTGCTAAACGCGCGGTGCGCTCTTACCGCACCATTTCACCCTTACCCTTGCGGGCGGTTTGTTTTCTGTTGTACTTTCCGTCCAGCGGGGTGATATGGCCCCGCCGTCCCGCCTTTTCAAGCGGCGCACTTGCCCTGTGGAGTCCGGAAGTTCCTCCCCCAAACCGAAATTGGCCGGGAGCGGTTATCTGGGTTGCCCAAAATATTGTAGCAAAATTAATTAAAACCCGCCGAACAAATCCATTTGCCCGGGGGCTTGCTTTTTTCCCTTTTTAGCGGCAGGCTTTTTTTCTTCCCGCACGACCGGGGCTATCTCTACACCGTTTACGACATTCGTTTTATCCGCCGGCGCATCAAAAATCTCGTCATCTTCCGGCAAGTGTTTAATCGGGTTATACCCGACCGATTGTTTGGCGTCCATTGCCTTATTGGCTAACGCATCAGGCGCCTTATTCAAATGGCGCAAAACGTGTTTGATATGCACAGTAAACCGCGCGGCCAAACGGCGGATAACCAGCATACGGGCGGCTAAATCGGGGTTTTTAATCTTATATTCACCCAAATATTGTTTTACTAAAAGTAAAGAATCCGAAATAATAAAAAGTTCCGTAGCCCCCAGTTCCGCAGCCTTGATAAGCGCGAGTTTCAACGCGGTGTATTCCGCCTGGTTGTTGGTACAATGGGGCATAAAATGCCCCTCTTGCGCTAAAATTTTTCCGTCCATAGCGCAAATCACATAGGCCGAGGCCCCCGGCCCGGGATTTCCGCGGCTGCCGCCGTCAATATTAATTTTTACTTGCATATCCACATTTTAGCAAATGGGCGCACGCAGATAAAATAGTACCGCTGTTTAGTTCAAATTCGTATAATAGAAATGTTGTGCCAAAAGAGTATATATGATTAAATTCAAAAAAAGAAAATTACACCTTAAATTAAAATGGGGTTTACTGCCGGGCGTGATTTGCGCTATTGCGGCGGGTATTGTGTGCGGCCTATTCTTTCCGGAGTGGCTGGTGCGCGTGTCGTTAACCTTTAACGGTTTGTTTGGCAACTTTTTGGGTTTTATTATTCCGTTGCTGATTGTGGGCTTGGTGGCCCCGGGAATTGCCGAATTGGGGCGCAGTGCGGGCAGGCTCCTTTTTATTACGGCTGTGCTTGCATATGGGTTTACGCTGGCATCAGGGTTTTTTAGTTATGGCATTTCCGAATTAACTTTCCCTTATTTGCTGGATACCACCGCTAAAACGACGCAGTTTGCCGCAGGGGCGGAATTAAAGCCCTATTTTACGGTGGCAATGCCGCCTTTAATGGACGTAATGACAGCCCTGGTGCTGGCTTTTACATTGGGGCTTGGTATGGCGGTTATCCAGGGGAGCCGTTTAAAGGGGGTAATGCTGGATTTGCGCGATATTATTGACCGCGTGATTGCGCGCGTGATTATCCCGCTGCTTCCGTATTACATTTTTGGCATTTTTTTAAATATGACGGTCGCCGGGCAGGTTGTTTCTGTACTTGGCGTATTTGCCAAAATTATCGTACTTATTTTTGCGATAACGGCCGTAATGCTTGTGTTGCAATTTGTGTTGGCGGGGGTAATTGCGCGGAAGAATCCGTTTAGTATGCTCAAAACAATGTTGGTTGCCTATATGACGGCTTTGGGAACGCAGTCCTCTGCGGCTACAATTCCCGTAACGCTTAAACAAACGGTCAAAATAGGCGTGCGCGAAGAGGTGGCCGGCTTTGTGGTGCCCTTGTGCGCTACGATTCACCTTTCCGGCAGTACAATGAAGATTGTGGCCTGTGCCTTGGCAATCGTATTTATGAGTGGGATGAATATGCCTTTTGAACAGTTTGCCGGGTTTATTTGTATGCTGGGGGTAACAATGGTGGCGGCTCCCGGTGTGCCGGGTGGGGCCATTATGGCGGCATTGGGTATTTTGCAAAGTATGCTTGGCTTTGGCGAAGCGGAACTCGGCCTAATGATTGCGCTTTATATTGCGATGGACTCTTTCGGTACGGCGTGCAACGTAACCGGGGACGGGTCTATTGCGGTCATAGTGAATAAGATTTATTCCCGCCGCGCCCCGCAACAGCCTGCGCCGGGTGCGCCTGCCAATTAGCAAGAAAGATGTAAAAATGATTAATCCGGGTTCCTTGTAGGCGGGAACCCGGATTTTTACATTATTTGTCATCAAAAGACAGCAGAGTGATTACACTAATCCTTGGTCTATCATAGCGTCGGCTACTTTTTTAAAGCCCGCAATATTTGCACCTGCCATATAATTGCCTGCCAAACCGTATTCCGCCGCAGAGGATAGACAACTGGCGTGAATATTGGACATAATGCGCTGTAAGTATTTATCCACTTCCTCGCGTGTCCAATACACGCGCATACTGTTTTGTGTCATCTCTAAACCGGACACCGCCACACCGCCCGCGTTGGAAGCCTTGCCGGGGGAATACAAAATACCCGCCGCTTGAAAAGCCGCAATCGCGCCCGGCGTACAAGGCATATTGGAGCCTTCGCAGACACATTTGCAACCATTTTTAAGGAGTGTTTTGGCATCTGTTTCGTTCAGTTCGTTTTCGCACGCGGTGGGGCAGGCCACCTCACACGGGATATCCCACGTCTTTTGGGCCGGACGGAATTGGGCCTCTTTAAATTTTTGGGCATATTCCTTTAAACTTCCACGGCGGACAAATACCAAATCTTTTAAGAAGGCCAGTTTTTCCTCCTCTACCCCGTGGCTATCGTAAATGCTCCCGTCGTAGTCCATAAACCCGACAACTTTTCCGCCCAACTGCGTTAATTTTTCTATGGCGTAAATACCCACATTGCCTGTGCCGGAAACGATACACGTTTTTCCTTTTAAACTGTCCCCGCGTGTTGCCAGCATTTCTTGGGCAAAATACGCCACGCCGTAGCCGGTGGCTTCCGGGCGTAAAAGACTGCCGCCCCAGTTGGGTTTTTTACCGGTAAACGCACCCGTAAAATCGTTGGTTAATTTTTTGTATTGCCCGAACATATAACCGATTTCGCGCGCCCCGCAGCCCAGGTCGCCTGCCGGGATATCGGTGTGATAGCCAATATGGTGGTAAAGTTCGTTGATAAAGGAGTGGCAAAAACGCATTACTTCGCTGTCGGACTTGCCGCGCGTGTCAAAATCACTTCCGCCTTTTCCGCCGCCTAACGGGAGAGTGGTTAAACTGTTTTTAAAGACTTGTTCAAACCCTAAAAATTTAAGTACGTCCTGCGTAACTGTGGCGTGAAAGCGCATCCCGCCTTTATAGGGGCCTAGGGCGCTGTTGTATTGCACGCGGAACCCGCGGTTGACGTGAATTTCGCCTTTGTCGTCCTGCCACGGCACGCGGAAAATAATGGTGCGTTCCGGCTCTACGATACGCTCTAAAATGCGTTCTTTTATGTACAGGGGTTTTTGCTCCAAAACGGGCTTTAAGGTGCTGACTACTTCAAACACCGCCTGATGAAAAACCTTTTGGGCGGGGTCCTTTTTTACTTGTGTTTCCATAAAACCGGCGATGTAAGTATTCGTGTCCATAAACGCTCCTTGGAGGGGGATACTCCCATATAAGCAAATCTACCGGGCAAAAGCAAGAGAATAAAAATATGTTAAGATATACACAAATGTCTTACGGGGGAAAAGTATGAAATTAACGTCTAATATGGAAGATTATTTAGAGGCCGTTTCGCTTTGTGCCAACGAGGCAGGCATTGCCCGCGTGAGCGATATCCGCGATATGTTGGGCGTAAAGACCCCCAGCGTTACGGGTGCGGTAAAGGCGCTGACGGAAGCCGGATATATGGTTCACCAACCCTATAAGGGCATTGAACTGACTGCCAAAGGCCGCCGCGCCGCAGAGGATGTTAAAAAGCGCCACGCTATTTTGAGCCGTTTTTTAATACAAGTGTTGGGCGTAACGCCAAGAACGGCTGATATTGATGCTTGTAAAATGGAGCATACCATTAGCCGCGAAACACTTGAAAAACTGCACGATTATTTGCACAAGCAAACGGGCGAGGAAAAATAATATGAAAGGTTTTACGCTTGTAGAAATGTTGGTGGTTGTTTTGATTTTAGGTATTTTGGTGTCGGTTTCCGTGCCCCAATACCAAAAGGCTGTTGCCCGGGTAAAGTATGGAAATTTGCGTTCCTATGTGGAGCAAATTTACAAGGCGGAGCGGATGTATTATTTGGCAAATGGTACATTTACCCAAAACTGGGAAGATTTGGATATTTCATTTAGTGGTTTTCAAAATGGAGTGTCCGGCTCAAATGGCGAATTTCACAATTTTTCCCCAAACCCGGAAATTATTTCTACATATAGAAAAAATAAAACAGCACTTATCATTATAAAGGAGCCTTTCCTTACTGTTTTAGGAGTTGATGATACGCTTCCGGCCGCTTTTCGTATTGCGTTTATTCCGTGGCTTTTGGATGGAAAAGGTTTTTTTGTCCGGGAATGTTCTTTTACTACCGCGGAGGTGGATGCCCAAGCAGCCAAAGAAGGTGCCCGGTTTTGTAAAGCAATGGGTGCGCGACAGGAAGAATCGGAGGGGTGGAGTTTTTAGCGTTTAGGTGCGTTTTATTTTCTTTAAATTTTCTATAATATAATTATCCTTATATTTGGAGTGAATTTTTCAATGGCAAAAAATAAGTATTCCCATACCGTTTTGTTACCCAAGACGGACTTCCCGATGCGTGCCGGTTTGGCGCAAAAAGAGCCTAAAATTTTAGACTTTTGGAAATCTATCCATTTGTACGAAGCAATGCTCAAAAAGAACGAGGCCGGCAGACACTTTGTCTTGCACGACGGCCCGCCCTATGCCAACGGAAAAATTCATATTGGACACGCACTTGATAAAACCATTAAAGATATTATTTTAAAAAGCCGCGCGATGTCCGGCTGTTATACGCCGTATGTGCCGGGGTGGGATTGCCACGGTCTGCCGATTGAGCAGGCGCTTTTAAAAGAATTAAAACAAGATAAAAAGCACATTACGGATGTGCCCGCTTTCCGCAAAAAAGCACGCGCCTTTGCGGCAAAGTTTATTGATATCCAACGCCAAGGTTTCAAGCGCTTGGGCGTGCAGGGCGATTGGGATAACCCGTATTTGACGATGTCCCCGCGCTACGAAGGCATTACCATTGGTGTATTTTTAGATTTAATTGAAAAAGGATACGTTTATAAGGGCCAAAAAACAATTACCTGGTGTTCCCATTGCGAAACGGCCCTTGCCGATGCGGAAACCGAATATAAAGATGTAAAATCTTCGTCTATTTATTTGCGCTTTAAATTGGCTAATCCCAATAAAGAAGTATTGGGAAATTTGGATTACGCAAAACCCATCAGTCTTGTTATTTGGACTACCACGCCGTGGACGATTCCGTCCAATATGGCGGCAGCCGTTTCCAATACCGAGGATTACGTTGTTTTACAAGATTCCAACACGCAGGAATATTACATTTTGGCTGAAAAATTGGCGGAAGAATTTTTGAAAGTATCCGGCTTGGATTGCACCCAAGCGGGCAAAGTGCCCGGCGCCAATTTGGTGGGGATGAAGTATTTTCACCCGCTTACCCACAAGGAAAACCCGATTATTTGGACCGATTTTGTAACTATGGATACGGGTACGGGTATTGTTCATATTGCTCCCGGCCACGGCGAGGACGATTTCCGCGCCGGCAAACAATGGGGCTTGGAAACATTCTGTCCCGTGGACGAAAAGGGTTGCTATACCAAAGATGCCGGTATTTTTGAGGGAATGCACGTTTTTGAAGCAAACCCGTTAATGGTCAAAAAATTAGATGAAACCGGTGCCCTTATTAAAGAGCAGGAAATTACGCACAGTTATCCGCATTGCTGGCGCTGTCATAACCCAATTATTTTCCGCGCGACGGAACAATGGTTTATGAGTATTGATAAAGACGGCTTGCGCCAGAAATTAATGGACAACCTCTCCAACGTCAAATTCTATCCTGCCGGCGGCGCGGAACGTATGCGCTCTATGATTGGTTTGCGCCCGGATTGGTGCTTGTCCCGCCAACGCTTCTGGGGTACTCCCGTAACGATTTTGTATTGCAAAAAATGCGGCAAAGCCCAGGTCAACCACGAGTTGTTTGATTTCATTAAAACGCGTGCTATGGACGAAGGCTCCGATTTCTGGTTTACCGACCCGGTGGAAAAATTAATGCCGGAAGGATACCATTGTGATTGCGGTTGCCACGAATTTAGAAAGGAAACGGATATTTTAGACGTTTGGTTGGATTCCGGTGTGTCCTGGGCGGCGGTGTTGAAGGATCGCGGCTTGGACTTTCCGGCGGATGTATATTCCGAAGGCTCCGACCAGCACCGCGGTTGGTTCCAAAGTTCGTATATCCCGTCTTTTACCTTGGAGGGAACCGCTCCGTTTAAAACCATTTTAACGCACGGTATGGTGTTGGACCAGCAAGGCCGCCCGATGCACAAATCGTTGGGCAACAGCGTTGATCCCGAAGATGTAATTAATAAATACGGTGCGGATATTTTGCGCTTGTGGGTGTCCTTTGCCGACTACCAAGGCGACGTGCGCATTTCGGACGAGATTTTGGGCGGGCCGATTGATACCTACCGCAAAATCCGCAACACGGTGCGCTACGCGCTTGGTAACTTGTCCGATTACGACCCGGCCTTGCACCAGGTCCCCGGTAAAGAATTAGCCGAAATGGACCGCTATATGTTGGGCCGCTTGGATGCGTTAATCCAAGAAGTCCACGCCGGCTATGAGGAATTTAATTTCCGCCGTGCTATGCGTGCTATTACTGATTTCTGTATTTTGGATTTATCCTCCTTTATGCTGGATGCTTCCAAAGACCGCTTATATACGCTCGGTGCTTCGTCTCCGGCGCGCCGCAGTGCGCAAACCGTGTTGGCGGAAATAGCGGTAACCTTGCTTCAATTAATGGCGCCGGTGCTTTCCTTTACGGCCGAAGAAGCCTGGCAGGAACTGCGCAAAACTGCCTTGGGGCGTGAATTGCCGCAGAGTATTTTCCTTTCCAATATGCCGGCAAATGCTTCGCTGATTCCGGATGTGAAGTTGGAAGAAAAATGGAACAAAATCCGCCGCGTGCGTGAAACCGTACAAAAAGTGTTGGAAGATGCCCGTCAAAAAGGAGTGATTGGCTCGTCGTTGGAAGCCAAGGTCATTTTCAAAACATCTAAACCGGAAATGAAGGAATTTTTGCAGGAAACCAAAGACCTGTGGCCGGAAATTGCCATTGTCTCTGCGGTGGAAATTGCGGACGGAGCAGATGAACTGTCCGTATCTTGCGAGCACGCCGCCGGACATAAATGCGCCCGCTGTTGGCAATGGAAGGAAGATGTCGGTTCCAATACGCAATATGCCGACTTGTGCGCCCGCTGTGCCGAGGTGCTTGAAAAAGAGCATATCCAAGTGGACGGCGAGGAAAAAGCCGATGCTTAAAGGGCTGAAAACCGCCCTTGCTTGGTGCGGGCAGAACAAAGCGGTGCTGTGGGGCGTTGCCGGAATTTTATTTTTGGACCGCATAACCAAAGTATTGGCTTTGTATCTGTTGCCGGAAAATCCTTTGGAACTGTGCCCGTTTTTCCACCTGCGGTATGTGGAAAATACGGGCGCGGCTTTTGGTATGATGCAAAACGGCAATTTTGCACTTGTTTTTGTAATGCTTGCCGTAATTGCATATATGGTGTTTAGTTGGAAGGACCTAACGTCGCACGGGAAACTCGTCAAATGGGGGGCTGTTTTCATTTTGGCGGGTGCATTGGGCAATCTTTATGATAGAATAACGTTAGGCTTTGTAGTGGACTTTTTAGATTTTCGGGTTTGGCCCGTGTTTAACGTGGCGGACTCGTTCATTACCATTGGTGCGTGTTTATTTGTATTGTCTTTATTTTTTCACGCTACTAAACGGGAGGCTAAATGAAGAAAGTATGTATCGTTTTGGCGGCCTTGTTATTGGCCGCGGCTTGCAGCAGCGACACTCGGTTATTTAAAGAAGCCCAAATGGCAACTTCTAAGGGAAATTTTACGCAGGCTATCCAACTCTATACCCGCTTGCTGAAACAACAGCCCCAAAATGCCGCCGCTTTGGCGAACAGAGGCCTTTTGTGGGAACGCTTGCCCGTTAAAAACGCGCAGGAGCGTGCCAAGAACCGCTCGTATGCTGAGCAGGATTATTTAAAATCTATTGAGGCTAATCCCAATTTGCCCGAAACGTATAACAACTTGGGTGCCCTTTATGTAGATACGGGGCGCAATATGGATGCAGCCTTCTACTTAACCGAAGCCTTGGCCCGCAACCCGCGCTATTTTACGGCTTATATGAACCGCGCCTTGGCATATTACCGCTTGGGCCGCACATCTTCTGCCTTGGCTGATTTTAACAGTGCGTTTAAACTCCGCCAAGACGAACCCCTTTTGTTCTTAAACCGAGGGCTTACTTACTTTGCTTTGGGGCAGTACGAATCTGCGGTTGATGATTATACTTATATGATGTCTTTGGACCCTGATAATGCCCGCCCGTATTTGGAGCGCGCCCGCGCCTTTATTAAAATGGGTTACCCTGCCAATGCGTATGCCGATTTGGAAGAAGCCGTAACCATTAAGCCGACCTATGCGTTAGCCTATTATTATATGGGTGATTTGATGTACCGCAAAGGGGAAAAAGATTATGCGCTCGGGTTGCTTGTCAAATCTAAGGAATTGGCCAGCCAGTATGTGCCGACATATGATTTAATGGGCGATATGTTGGCGGTAGAGGACCCCGTGGCGGCAACGGCCAACTATATGGTTGCTAAAAAGTTGGACCCGGCTCACGCGGCTAAATATGATGCCAAGATTCAAATGATGCGTACTGAACAAGGGCGCGAAAAGGTCTTGGCGGCGCGGTTTTTTCCGCGGTAAAGTATGGGGGTAATCTTGCGTAAGTCTTTCCGCCCGGTTTCGGCGGCGCTTTCGGTGCCGTCCAAGGCTTATACATACCGTTTTTTCTTGTCCTTTTGCTTTCTGGTGCTTATTTTGTTTTCGCTCACGTTCCGCCACGCGGACGTGGGCATTTTTATTTTGTGTTTGATGAATTATTTGTTTTGTGCAGACGTGTTTTTGCGCACGGCGCTAAAAGATGTTTGGAGCGGGAATATTTCTTGGGCGGTGTTGACGGCATCGGTTACTACGGCCGGGTTGTTATATTCGGCCTTAAATGTGTTTTTAACGGTGCCGCTTTTTGGCCCGGTGCCGGATTTGTATTTGTACACCTCGCTTTTTATTACGCTTTCTTTATGGGCGGAGCGCCGCTTGGTAAAAGAAAAGGAGCGGTCTCGTGTGTTTGTTAAAAAATTAGATGATTTTCTGCCTAAATCGGGCCGTTTGTGCGTGGGGCGCAGTTTTAGAAAAGTCTTTGCCGGAGAATTAAAAAAAGGCGACCTTATTTTTGTAAAACCCGGAGAACGCTTGCCCGCAGACGGGACCGTTAAGCAAGGTAAAACCTCTGTTGATGAGCAGTTAATTACAGGCAATATGTTGCCTACCTCTAAAAATGTCGGCAGCCGGGTGTTTGCGGGGACGCTCAATAAATCGGCGGAGATGTATGTGGAAGTTACCGAGGTTTTATCCGCATCCGCTTTGATGAGTGTGGTTTCTGCCATAAAAAAAAGCGAATTGGCGCGCAGTGGTTTTAAAAGTGCATTAGACGGTTTTGCCTGTTGGGTGCTGCCTCTGGCTGTTTTGTTTGCGGCGGGGGCTTATGCAGGACTGCTTTACGCAACGGGCAGTAAAGAGTGGTTTTTATATTCCGGGGTTTTTTTATTTATGTTGGCGGTGTCCTGCCCGGCGGCCTTGGTGTTTGCAGCGGTATCCCCGTCATTTTTTGCCCGCCGTGGCGCGCACACAAAAAAAATTAAATTGCAAAATATTTACGCCTTGGACGAAATTGTCCGCGCCGATACGGTGTTTTTTGATAAAACAGGTACGCTCACTTATGGCGAATTGCGGGTATCTGGCATTTATCCAGCCAAAAAAGTTTCCCAACGCCAATTATTGGAAACGGTTGCCACCGCTGAACAACTGGTGGACGGTCCGTTTGCCGATGCCGTAACCGCGTGCGCCAAGGAGCATAAAATATCGCCTAAACCGCTTTTGTGCTTTGATGTGCTCCCCGGTTTGGGAGTATCAGCCACCAGCGGCGAGGATAAAATTTTGGCGGGCCGGACCCAATGGTTAGAGGAGCAAAACATTAAAACGGCGGCCAAAATTGTCCACGCGGACGAAGCCGTCATTTGCGTAGCCAAAAATGGGAAATATCTGGGTTATTTAACGCTGGCGGACGAATTGCGTCCGGGAGCAAAGGAAGTGATTTCTTTCTTAAAATCACTGGGAAAAGAAGTTATTTTGATTTCCGGGGATAACGAATCTTCCGTGTCGGCAATTGCCAAAGAGGCGGGCATTGCAAAAATAAATGCCAATGTACTGCCCAAAACCAAGGCGGAAATTATTTCCAACTTGCGTGCTTTGGGCAAACGCGTATTAATGGTGGGGGACGGTTTTAACGATATTATTGCTTTGTTGCGGGCTGATGCCGGGGTGGTTTATTCCTCCGGCCGGAACGTATATAATAACTGGGTGGACGTACTAATTAAAAGCCGGGACTTGTACCCGGTGGCAGATTTATTTAAAATAAATAAGAAGTTGCACCGGATTATCACGGTTAATGTGTTGCTGGCAGTTTTGGTTACGTTTGTTGGCTGTGCGGGGCTGATATGGTTTATGCCCCAGGCCGGGTGGACGTGGATTGTCGGCGGCGCATTGGCGGTAGCCGGGCTTGTCTTTTTAAATTCAACAAGGATGCTTAACATAAAATGACACATACAAACGATATTGACTTTGGTTATACTACTGCACACGCCCGCAAAAATGCGGATGTTGTTTTGCCGGAAATCCAATGCTGGCCCAACCAGTACAAACGCGATTATAATATTAAAATTGAATTGCCGGAATTTACGTCTGTCTGCCCCAAGACGGGTTTGCCGGACTTTGGCATCATTACGATTGAGTATATCCCCGATGAACTTTGCCTGGAACTCAAATCGCTGAAATACTATTTGTTGGAATACCGCGATATGGGTATTTTTATGGAAAACACCGCCAATAAAATTTTGGATGATGTAGTAAAAGCCTGCCACCCCAAAAAAGCCACTGTTACCGGCGTGTTTACGCCCCGCGGCGGCTTGCGCTCTGTAATTACGGCCCATTACGAGAAAACAAATGAAAAATAAGCGCAATATCCGGTTGGCGTGCGCGTTTGTACTGGTGTTTTTAGCCGGGGTGGCGTGTATGCGCGTGTGGGATTGCTTCCGTATGCCGGAGCCTGTGGTAGCCGAGGTGCCGGGCAGCAGTTCTCTGCTCCTGGTTAATCTTGCTGACCCCACGGGGCCTGCTGACCTGCCGGGTGAGGACGAGCCCCCGCAAGATTACAAGGACGCTTCTGCCGTGCCCAGCCATTTGCCCAATATCAAAATGCAAGGGGTGGAAAAGATTACCTTTCTGCCATCAGCAACCCAACAGGAAGAGGAAGAACCCGCCCCCAAAACATCCAAAACGCCCGTTCATTTAGGCTCGGCGGACCATATCGTCCCCAATGCTACAATGCCCCGGCAACTGCCGGAGGAAGAAAGTAAAATCTCTATGATTAGCGTGCCCGTGCAGGTGCGTGTCATCAAAACGGCGGACGACTACAAAGCCTTTAAACGCGTGGCGCGTGGCAAATACCCGCAGGCCAACTTTGCTAAGGATAATATTATTACGTTGGAATCTACGGGGAACTGGCCGGATAAGGTGTTTGAAATTCAAGACGTTGTTGAGCAAAACGGCAAAATGGTAGTGCTGTACCGTGTGAACATTTTTGGTATGGATAAAAAGACCAATACGCACAGCGTAGTGCGCGTAGCCAAACGGAACTTGCCCGTAGAACTCAAACAAGTGCTTTAAGTAATTTCTTTGTAGTATAAAAATAACCCCCGGCTATAAAACCGGGGGACTTTTTATATCAGGAAAACTATTTCTTTAAAATGTTTTCGGAGGGTTTAAAGCGCACTTTTTCCTTGGCGGGCACTTGCACTTTGTCGCCTGTTTTGGGGTTGCGGCGTGTAACAGGGCGGGCTGTTTTTAAGTGGAAGGAGCCAAAATTGCTGATAACCACTTTGCCGTCGCGCTTTAAGCCGTGCTTGATAATTTCAAATACTTTATCTACGGACATTTTGGCTTGCTTTTTATCCAAAACGTGCCGGGTGAGATGTCTTATTACGTCGTCCTTATTCATATTGCAATCCTGTCTTGTGCCGGGCTTTTTAACAGCCCAAGCGGTAAAATTATTTGTTTCCCCGGTTGGTAAAGCCCATAGCGTGCAACAGCACCCACGGTTTTTTACCCTCGCAGACAATTTTCCAAATAGCATCTACGATAGGGGTTTTTAAATTGTTTTTGCGTGCAATGTCGTAAACGCTTTGCACGGAATTTACACCTTCGGCAATGGTTCCCACTTCCTTTTTGGCTTCTTCCAAAGAGAGACCGGAGCCTAGTTTTTCGCCCAAACGGCGGTTGCGGGAAATAGCAGACATACCTGTCAAAATGGCATCTCCAAAGCCTGCCAAACTGTACACGGTATTGGACTGCCCGCCTTGACTGACAATAATATCGTTCATTTCCTGCAAGGCTTGCGTGATGAGGGCGGCCTTTGCGTTGGCTCCGTCGCCAATGCCGTCAATGACACCGCAGCCGATAGCCAATACATTTTTAATACCGCCGCCGTATTCTACTCCGCGCCTGTCCGAGGACGGCACTACAATAATCGGGTCCCCGCTCATTATGTCTCGGATTTCGTCCACCAATGCAGGGTCCTTGCCAGCAAGCATAATTTTGGTCGGCACGTCTTGCGCCACTTCCAGCGCAAAACTCGGGCCGGAAAAGGCTAATGCTTTATCCTTTAATTGCGGTAATTCTTCTTCAATCAGTTCGCAAATTGTTTTAAAAGATTTGTCCTCAATCCCCTTGGACGCGCTTACCACAGGTACGACACGCCCATTTAAAAGAGGCTTTAACTGTTCGCGGCAGAAAGCGCGGATAGCCTTGGACGAAATGACAAAAATGATTAAATCCGTATCTTTGACCGCTTCGGCCACGTTGCCGGTTAAGCGGATATTGTCGTGAATTTTAAAGTTCGGGATATTGGGATGTCTGCCCATCGTTTTAAGAACATTTAACAACTGTTCGTTGTATTCCCACAGGCTGACATTGTATCCTTTGCGCGCGAGGTGTTGGGCAATTACACTGCCCCAAATACCTGCGCCGAAAACGGTAATTTTATTTATGTTCATTTTCTTTTCTCTTTTTGGCGCCGTCTTCAAATTTTAATTCCTTTTGTTGGAGCAGCCGTTTGATGTTGGGAACGTGCTTATAAATAACCAACGCACTGACGGCAGTTACCATTAAATTAACGGACAGCGGATGATTGCCGATAAGAAAACTGCATACAGGCAAAACCACGCAGGCGCAAATAGAACCAATGGAAATGCGGCCCCATAACGCTACGCACACCACAAACGAGGCAAACGCAATTGCGGTAGGAATAGGCAGTAGTGCGGCAAATACACCCGCAGAGGTGGCTACCCCTTTTCCTCCGCGGAATTTTAAATAAATCGTCCACATATGGCCCAAAATGGCAATTACCCCGCAAGCAATAGCCACCCAGTAATTGTCCGGGCAGAAATGGCGCGCCAGACACACCGGGATAAAGCCTTTTAAGCCGTCAATTAAAAAGGTGCTGATGCCGGCCCATTTGCCCACCGTACGGTACACATTTGCCGCGCCGGGGTTGCCGGAGCCGTGTTGACGGATATCAATACCCATAACGTGTTTGGCAATCATATAGCCGGTCGGGACGGACCCGAGTAAGTAACTAAACAAAACGAGGATAGTAATTGTAGTAATCATATATCTCATTATATTAAATTTAGGGCATTTATTTGTGGTTTCATTGGTATTTTAAAGGTTTTTTATATATACTAACAATATGAAACAACTCCGTTTTTATCTTTTATCACTCTTTCTTTTGGGGGCCGGTTATGCGTGTGCGCAGGATGCCTTTGACTATGCCCAAAAGGAATATGAACTGACTTTTACCGTGCGGGGCAAAACGCAAACCGTGTCTTGCCAGGCGGTACGGTTTCATAAAAATTGGTTTTTGACGGCGGCGCATTGTGTAAGCCCGTGTAAAAATTACTCGTGCCAAATGCGGATGTGGCTGGCTGTCGGCCCGGCGCGTGCGGCGGCGGTGCTTTCGCAAAAAAATGTTTTCCTCCCCGAGGAATACCAAGACGAATACACGCTTCCGCCCGGTGTGCAGCCTAGGCGCGGGGAACTGCCTGCGTGGGATATGGCGCTTATTTATTTTAATGCCCGCCAAGCGCGCTATGAATATTACGATGCTTACGGAAAGGTTAAGGAAAAGGATTTCCTTCTCACATTGGATAGGGGCTTTTGGGAAAAAAAGACGGATGAGGCTTTAAAAGAGTCAGCCCGGCTGTATGAGCAGAGCCGCCAATATGCGGCAGACGGACAAGCGCAAATTGCCCGCCAACTGACCGAGCAAGCGCAGGCGTTGGAGCAGGATGCGGACGAATACCGCGCCGCCGCCGAAGCCGCGCCTTTACTCAAAAGACAATGGAACGGAGCAATGGCTCCGCGTTTGGCGCCGTTGCTTACATACAGCGATAAGGACGAAAAATTTTTGTTAAGTAATATTTTAGTGCCGCGCTGGACACGCGGTGCATTTGAAATGCTTTCTTCTCCCAGACAAATCTTATACTTTGGTGATAATGCCGCCCCGTGGCTTTCGGCGGGGTTTGGAGTGGAAAAAGGCAATTCCGGCGGCGGGGTATTTTTGCCCGTGTATAACGGCGGGAAAAAGCGCGCCTCCGGCTTGGTGGGAATTGTGTCTGCCAAATCGTTAAACCAACTGCCCGAAGCGGCCCGCAAACGCTATGCCTTGTACGGGAGTGAAATATTTTTATTCAACGGATTTAGCGAAAACACTACTTTGGGCTTTATCCGGCGGGTACTAACCGAATACCGCGACACCCCCAATGTGCAACCGTTGGAAAGTTACGGGCAGATAAAAGAAGTCGTCAAAAAGACAGCCCCCAAAAACGCTAAAAAGAAGTGAGTTTTTTTAGAATACTGTGGTAGTTGCCGTCTGTGGCCATAAGGGTTAATTCCAAAGCACCGGACGGCAATTCTTTTTGCCCGTTGACCAGGGCTTTGCCGTAGATAAAACCGATAAGCCCGCGCGCCTTTGGCTCCAAGGTAAGGCGGCGCAGTTTCCAGCGGCGCGCCACATTTTCTTCTACTTGTTCCAATAGTTCCGTAAGGCCCAGTTTGTTTCCTGCGCTGATAAACGAACCTTGCGGGTTCTGCGCTTGCAACAGGGCCAGCCGTGCAGGGGAAAGCAAGTCAATTTTATTAAAAACATCAATAACCGGAATCGTCTGCGCGCCCAAATCGGTAATAATTTGGCGCACGGTTTCTGCCTGGGCGTTGCGGTGGGGGGACGACGCATCGTGGACGTGTAAAATCACGTCTGCAAATGAGGTTTCTTCCAAAGTCGCGCGGAAGGAACTTACTAAACTGTGCGGTAATTTTTGAATAAATCCCACGGTATCCGTAAACAGCATTTCTCCGCCGGCCGGCATATGCACGCGGCGGGTGGTCGGGTCCAATGTGGCAAAAAGTTTGTCATCCGCATAAACCGCGTTTTGACGCGTCAGCACATTTAAAAGGGTGCTTTTTCCTGCATTGGTATAACCCACAATGGCAATTTGCGGCAAAGGAATTTGCGTGCGGCGTTCCCGCCGTAAGCCGCGCTCTTTTTTTACTTGTTCAATTTCCTTTTCCAATTTGCTGATACGCAGGCGCAGCCGGCGTTTGTCATATTCCAGTTTAGTTTCCCCCGGTCCGCGCAGGCCGATACCGCCTTTTTGTTGCATCAGTGCGGTGCCTTGCCCGCCTAAGCGCGGAAGCAAATATTTTAATTGCGCCAGTTCTACCTGCAACTTACCCTCTTGCGTGCGTGCGCGTTGGGCGAAAATATCTAAAATTAACCGGGTCCGGTCAATGACTTTTGCGGGGATAATTTCTTCCAAATTTTTTTGTTGGGCGGGGGAAATTTCGTCATCAAAAATAACCGTTTGGGCATTTGTCAGTCGCACTGTTTCGGCGATTTCTTCCATTTTGCCGCTGCCGATAAGCGTGGCCGAGTTAAAGGCCTGTACGCGGATTTGAAAGGTATGCACAACCGTACCGCCTGCCGTGTGGGCAAGACGTTTTAATTCTTCCAACGAAGAAGTGTCGTATGGGGTGGTTTTGAGGGTTACACCCGCCAAAATGACGTTTTCCATAAACTAGCGCTTCTTAGTGATTTGGGCTTCTTTGGCGGCTTTTAATTTGGCTAAAAAGGCGGCCTTAACGTTAATCATATTGTTGAGCGGTGCTGTTTTTAAGTGGCATATTCCAATCGCCACCGCATCAGCGGTGTCATCGGGCGAGGGGGCTTTATCCAAATTAAGTGTCAGTTGTACCATACGCTGGACTTGTTTCTTGTCTGCGGTGCCGGTACCGCAAATCATTAGTTTTACGCGTTTTGGCGGATAAAAGGTAATCGGTTTTTTGGCTTGTTCACACGCGAGGATAATCACGCCGCGCGTCATAACCGTATTAGCCATTGTGGTAGCACGCTTTAAAAAAAAGTTTTGTTCCATAGCCACTTGGTCAGGGGCGTAGGTTCGCAAAATTTTAGTCAGTTCGTCAAAAATATAGGAAAGGCGTTTGGGCAGTTCTTGGTCGGCCCCGGTGTGGATAAGCCCGCAGGCGCGTAAAGACAAAACGGAACGGGCGTTCCGTGTGAGGATTGCCCATCCCGTTCTGTCTAAACCAGGGTCTATACCTAAAACTGTGGTTGTATGCTCTTGCAAGAGGCCTCTTATTTGGCTTCCAACTTAGCCATAACGGCTTCGTCAATGTTGGAGTTATCATAGACGTTTTTGGTGTCGTCGTGATCGTCCAACGCTTCCAGCATATTCATCAAGGTCTCAGCCGTATGTTCGTCAGTAATGGAAACTTCCGTATCGGGAATCATTGTCAAATCAGCCGATTCAGGCGTAATACCCTTGGCTTCAATGGCCTTTTTGACGGCTTCCAACTCGTTCATATCCGGGTTGGTGATAACTTCATACACATCACCTGCCGTGCGGACGTCTTCCGCGCCGGCTTCCAAGGCCAAATTCATCAAATCATCTTCGGAAATATCTTCCTTTTTAACGACAATCATCCCTTTGCTTTTGAACATATAGGATACGCACCCCGCGGTGCCGGTATTGCCGCCGTGGCTGGTAAAGATTTTGCGGATTTCCGAGAAAGTGCGGTTTTTATTGTCCGTGGTGCATTCCACAATGACGGCCACGGAACCGGGACCGTAGCCTTCGTAAGTGATTTCTTCATATGAAACACCGGGCAACTGGCCTGTACCTTTCATAATAGCGCGTTTGACGTTATCAAACGGCATATTGGCGGCGCGGGCGTCGTCCACGGCTTTACGCAAGCGGGGGTTTTGGTCCGGGTTACCGCCGCTCATTTTTGCGGCGATGGTGATTTCTCTTAAAATTTTAGTAAATACTTTGCCTTTTTTGGCATCAACGAGGGCCTTTTTATGTTTAATGCCGGCCCAATGCGAATGTCCACCCATAGGTGCGCTCCTTACTGCAAATTTAGATACTTCTATTTTAGCAAATTTTTATATATAGGGATATAACAGGTGGAAAATAAAAAATATGCCGTTAGGCGCAAAGGGGAAAATTGGGGCGGCTATCTTTGAGTGAAAAACCGAAAAACAGATTATGCGGAAAACTGCCCCGCCCTAGCCAAGAAAAAATACCGCGGCAACTGAGAAGTGTTTTCAAAATAAAATGGTTTTGATTCTAGGCGCGAGGAGGAAGGTACACTGTGCAGGGCCGCGCGGAAGCGCGGAGGTGTCCGACCGAACGAGCAACACCGAAGCAAACCATTTTAGAAAGAAAACTGCCCCGCACGAGATTTGAACTCGTATCACCGGTTCCGAAGACCGGTACTCTATCCAGTTGAGCTAACGGGGCTTATTTTTTATATTTTAGCAAATTACAAAACTAATTAAATTTTTTGCCCTGCAAAAATGACCGCTTGCGCCAATTTATGCTAAATTATACATATGAAATCTATTAAAAACGAAGGGACTGCGCATTGTCCCCACAAGTGTGAACCTTTTGATGTAGAATACTGGTCGCTCATTCGGGCCGACCAGGACCCCGATTTGAAAACCGCTGCTATGGGCGGAGAATTAAATTTGGTACGCTGCCCGGAGTGCGGCGAGTTTTTTCACCACGACGGCGATTTGATTTATTTTGACGCTCCCAGTGAGATTTTGGTGTTTGTGTTTTCCGAAAAAGACCGCCAGCGCGAGCCGGAATTGGCCAAGCGTATGCGGGACGATTACGAAACTATTAAACACGTTTTATTAAAGCAGATGAATATGGACTATCCGCCCGTATCCGTTTTCGGGTTGGAAGAACTGAAACTGCTTTTGCAGACGGACGAAAAAGCGTCCTATGAATCCGAAGCCGTGGCGGCTGCGTCCGCCGCGCAAGGGTTCGCGGTAACGCGGTTGAAGCCGTCTTATGCGCGGGAACATCATTTTCCGTTTTATGTTCCCACGCCGACTAAGAATCACTCGGCCAACGAATATGCTGTGGCCGCCGCCAAGGTGTTAAAGAGCGGTCTTAACAGCACTCTGCTTCGCAACTTCGCCGACCGGATGAGCGAGGACGGCGCACAGCCGCCAAGAGTGCTATGAACATAAACCTCTCCTCTGATATACCTAAAAAATACCGGGAACAATTATATTCCGTAGGTGCCTATGCCAAAAAACTGGGCCTGTCGGCCTGGGTGGCGGGCGGTGCGGTGCGTGATTTTTACTTAAAGCGTCCTACATTGGATATTGACTTGGCTTTTAGCGGCAACCAGGAATCTGTTGCCGGGTTTTGCGTGAAACAATGGGGGGGAGGAAAAAGGAAGTTTTCGCAGTTTGGTACGTTCCGCGTGAATATGGCGGACGGGCTAAAATTTGATATGGTCCGCATGCGCAAGGAAAAATATCCGTATCCCGGTTCCTTGCCGCAGGTGGAATTTTCACCCAAAATTAAGGACGACCTTTTCCGGCGCGATTTTACCGTAAATTCCTGGTGTTTTTCTATTTTGCCCGATACCTTTGGTCAAACCTATGATGCGTTTGGTTCGCAAAAGGATATTGATGGCGGCATTATACGCATTTTGCACGATAAAAGTTTTTTAGATGACCCTACGCGTATGTTGCGGGCGACACGCTTTGCGGGCCGTTTTGGGTGGACGTTGGCGCCTAAAACGGAACGCTTATTGCGTGAGGCCGTAAAAGGGGAATATCCTCTGCTCTTGACGCGCGAGCGGTTCAGCCGCGAATTTTTAAAAGTGCTCAAAGAAGAAAAAATCAAAAAAATTTTTCTGTTAATGGAAAAATACGATATGCTCAAATTTGCCTGGCCGGGCCTTCAATGGCACGATGCTTTGCTGAACTCGCAAGATGTGCAAGAGCGGGTGGGCATATTGGTTTGTATGCTGGGAGCCAGCGGAGAAGATTTTTTGCGTTCGTTGCATTTGCCGAAGGAATTTACGCAAGAAATTTTGGGCGCGTGGAAGGTAACGCGCGAAAAAATGAGCCCGTTGGGGTCGCTTTCTCCTTTGCAAAAGGAAATTTTAAAGGCGGTTGTTCCCGGGCTTCCTCCAATGGCCTTGGAGCCGTGTTTTGTGCGGGGGCGGGAACTGAAAGATTTGGGCTTGGCCGGGCGGCGCATATCGGGCGCGCTAGACCGCGTACGCCAGGCACAATGGGCGGGTGAGGTTAAAACTCGCGAGGAAGCGCAGGCCTTTCTCAAAGCGCATTAAAAATTGGTTTTATTTGGTGGATATAAAAGCCCCCGGTTTAGTCCGGGGGTTTCTTTGTGGAGTGTTTTTGTATTGTTGTTGCCGTCATCCTGGAAAGTCGTAGTCCAGGATCTGTTGTTTTGTAAGAGAACAAACACGACGAACAATGGATTCCCGAACGCTCCGCGCCGGCTGACACTCGGAAATGACGACTTTACGAAAAAAGAGGTCATCCTGAACTTGTTTCAGGATCTACTTTTTGGGTTTTTGTCGTTGTTGTTTAGTAGTTATTCATAAAGGGGTTGTTTTATTTTTCTTTTTTGTTATAATTCTATTAATGAGAACTCTGTATATTGGATGAGTTTGGAATATAAAAGGCTTTTTTACTAAAATATAAAGGTGTCCAAAAAGGAGGAAAGATGAAGAAATTTATATTTTTTTCTGCCGCTTTGCTGTTATTTACAGCCGCCAACGCAGAACAAATGCAGTTTGTAACCACAATGTCTGCCCCGGTGGGTAACTTTGCCCACTTGGATGCGGCAGACTCTACTCACGTAACTACTGCGCCAATACTTAACTTTTGTAATACGCGTTCTAGCGTGGGGGATATTATCATCAAAGGTGCGGGTGCGTATTTAAACCAAGTAAATATCCAAAACGGAACAACATTGGGTAGCACCAATACGCCCGAATACCGTTTGGGTGAAAATATGAGCATTGAAAACGGCGGAACGGTAACGGCAGGGCGCATTATGGCGAATGATGTTACTTTTAAAGATACGAATTTCCATAAGAGTAACGTAACAAACACGATTTACACCAATGATGTAGCCGTAATGGGTGGAAAAACGGACAATATGGAAATTGCCTCCACCGCCAAAATTACCAAGGGTGCGCAAAATTCTGCAAACTTGGGCGAAGAACTGTGGTGGGACAACCAATACGCAGGTGATTACGACGCTTCCGGAAACAAAAAGGCCAATGGCAAAACTTATACCTCGTTTTTGTTAAAGAGTAAAACGGCTACTACGCCCGATTCTTATAAGTTTAAAGCGGTAATTAAAAATGTACAAGCGGCCAAACTCTGTGGAACCCGTAGCATATCAGCGATCCAATGCTATGGGAAAAAGGATGTGGATTATCGCGAATCACGTGCCCATTATGTTTACGCGGATAGTATCAAGCAAGAACCCAATGTGCAACGCCAAGGGTGTGGCAATGAGTACGGTCAGTGTGGTTGGATGATAAAAATTAAACCGTGGTCCGGAGACATAAGCAAGACCAAAACCTCTTATACGAATCCGTATAATGGGGTGGAAGCGTGCCCGACTGCCTCTTCTAATGACCAAATTTGTGCGGATAACTGCGATTCTGCTTCCTCCACCTGTTCTTTTGCTTGTGTAAAAACAGCCGCCAAATTAACAGGGTGTGGCCTTGAATTGGAACAAAGGGAGTGCTATTGCCCTTGTCCTACCACGAAGGGGGCTTATGCCTGCCAAATGAGACATTATAATGTATTAGGTTGTCCTGATGTTCCCGGAGAAAGTTGCGGTAATATTTGTGAACACTGGAATTTGGAATATGAACCCCTTTTGGGCGGAACTGGGCAAATTTTAACTTGTGTTGCTGAATAAGTAAAATTTGGCTCAAAGTAAAGATGTACAAATTTAAAACCCCCGGTTTAGTCCGGGGGTTTTGCGTTCCTACGGCTCTGCCGTGTGCTGCTTTTGTGCACAGGTCCAGCCCTCGGTTGCTTTGTTTTAGTTGAAGCCTTAATGATTAATTAAGGTTAATTTATTATAACTAATTTAAACTAAAACAGCAAATAATATTTTTTACCACGCTTTTTACAGGGCATTTTTAGCCTTGGCGGTGTGCAGGAAGGGATATAAATTAGTAAAATACAACATATGGAAGTAATTATCTTTATACCTATTTTATTTTTGTCTATTATCCTGCACGAATTTGCACACGGCTGGGTGGCATACCGTATGGGCGACGATACCGCCTATTATGCTGGCCGCCTGACCTTAAACCCGCTTAAACACATTGACCCGGTAGGCACGCTGGTAGTACCGGCGGTGTGCTATTTTCTGCATTTTCCGTTGTTTGGTTGGGCCAAGCCCGTGCCTGTAAACCCCATGCGCTTTCCGCGCCCGCGCCAAGATATGGGCAAAGTGGCGGCGGCGGGTCCGGCGTGCAACTTGCTGTTGGCACTTATCTGCGTGCTTGTTATGAAGATTTTTCTCTTAACGCAGAACCATTTTACCGTGCAGACGTTGGAGCAGGTTTTTGTATTTCTGCAATATGGTATGTTTATTAACGTGTTTTTAGCCGTATTTAATTTAATTCCTATCCCGCCCTTGGACGGCGGGCGCGTGGTGGCGGCTTTATTGCCAATGCGGACCGCCTTTAAATACGAATTATTTTTCAGCCGCTTTGGAATGTGGGTGGTTTTTGCCCTTATTTTAACGGGTGCGGTGCAGTTTCTTTTATTGCCGCCTACCCGGATAATTGTCGGTTTATTGAGTAAAATTTTAACTTTGTAATAATATTGCGGAGCGTTTAAATGATTAATCCTGCGCCGATTAATGTGCATATCAACGTATTTGAGGGTCCTATGGACCTGTTGTTGCACTTAATTAAAAAAGACAACTTGGATATTTGCGATATCAACATTGCCGAAATCACCAAGCAGTATTTAGATTATTTAAACGTAATGAAGGAACTGAACTTGGAGGTGGCGGGAGAATTTTTGGTAATGGCCAGTACATTAATGCAAATCAAAGCCAAAACGCTTTTGCCTTCGCAAGCCCCGACGACCGAGGACGAAGGCCCCAACCCTGTAAAGGAACTTATCGCCAAGTTGGTAGAGTACCAAAAATACAAAGAAGCCAGCAAATTTTTGGAACAAAAGTTTGAGGAAAATAAAGACAATTTTTACCGCTCTGCCCCTATTTTTGACGACGGGGAAAAAATCATTAACCTGCAACTGTTTGATTTATTATCCGCCGTCAAGCGTGCCTTTGAACGGTTAGACGAGCGCAAACGCATTGAACTTTTAAATGTGGAAGAATTCCCTATTGAAATGAAGATGCAAAAGGTGGTGGATATGTTTAAAAAGCACGAGTGGGTACTTTTAGACGATATCTTTGTGGGGGAAACCAAAAAACGCGGCGTGATTACCTGTTTTATGGCCTTATTGGAACTGATGAAGATTAAAAAAATTATTGCCCGGCAAGATGCACAGCAGGGGCAAATCCGTATTTATTTAAATCCAGAAAATAAAGATAAAGATTTTAAAACCCTTATGCACGGCGAGGCTAATTAGCCGCCCGGAGGATTTATGCCAACCGAAGAAAATATAACCCCTGTTCAAGCCACGGCGCAAGCAACGCCTGTGCAAGCCGACAAAACCGTCAACCCTGCGGACGAGCGGCCCTTTGAACTGGTGCCGACGAGTGAATTTAAGCAGATTGTGGAAACTTTATTGTTTATTACCGACCGCCCGATAAAACCCTCCCGCATTGCCGACGTAATTGACGGCGTGGATGCGCGGCGCGTGCGCGAAATGATTTTGGAAATTCAAGAGGATTACGTCCAACGCCAAAGCGCTATCCGCGTGGTGGAAATCGGCGGCGGATTTCAAATGTCCACCAAGCCGGAGTTTGGCCGCTGGGTGCGCCGTTTGTATAACGAAAAAATGACAACCAAACTTTCCAATGCCGCTTTGGAAACATTGGCGATTATCGCCTACAAGCAGCCGCTTACCCGCGCGGAAATGGAAGCCATACGCGGGGTAGATGTGGCCGGGCCGTTGGAACGCTTGTTGGAGCGCGGGCTGGTGCGGGTGGTGGGCAAAAAAGATACTATCGGCCGCCCGATGGTTTATGGTACAACAGATGAATTTTTACGAATTTTCGGGCTTAACAAGATTTCCGAATTGCCCGATTTGCAGGAATTTGCTTCTAAAACCTTGCGCGAAAAGCAAGAAGAATTGCCGTTCGGCGAGCCGTTGCCTCCCTTGAAAGAGCCGGCCATTATTCCGTTGGAAGAATTGGAAGGCGAGGAAAAATTGCAGGCTTTGGATGCGTCCTCTGCGGACCCGTTCTTTACGCGCAACAGTTACAACCGCGGGGATATTTTTACCAATGACGCCGCCCCGGAACTCTTAAAGCAAGCCGCCTTGTCCGCCGAGGAAAAAGCCCCGGTGGAGGCTGTAAGCGTGGTGTCAAACGAACCCGCGCAGGATACGGACCCTGCTTTAAAAATGAACGAGCAGGTAACTGCGCCCGATAACGCATTGGCCTCTTTGCAGGCTCATCGTGAGGACGCAGATGCGGCACAGCCCGCGCAAGAAAAACAGGAGGATAAATAACTATGAACATTGTTTTGGCCGCCAGCGAGGCGTTTCCGTTTTGTAAAACCGGAGGACTTGCCGATGTGGTGGGGGCACTCTGTCAGCAGTTTTCTATGCGCAAAGGCAACAAGGTGCTTTTGTTCCTGCCGCACTACCGCAACATTGTGCGGGTGTCCTCTTTAAAGGTGGTTCCCGGAGTGTATTTAATCCCGATTGGGGATAGAATTGAACAGGTTTCGCTTTCGTATATTAATTGGGGTAATGTGCTTGTATTTTTTGTGGGCAACCGTAAATATTTTGACCGCCCCGAACTCTACCGTACCAAAATGGGCGAATATCCCGATAACGACGAGCGTTTTATTTTGTTTAGCCGCGCGGTGCTGGAAGGGTGCAAATTTATCGGTTTCCGTCCGGATATTATCCATTGCCACGATTGGCAGACGGGCTTAATTCCCGCCTATTTAAAAACGGTCTATAAGTTGGATGCCTTCTATACCCGCACCCGCAGTTTATACACTATTCATAATATTGCCTACCAGGGGCATTATTCGTATTCCTCGTTCCGCAAGGCGGGTTTTCACCCGGTGGATTACACACCTGATAAATTTGAATATTACGGCGGTATCAGTTTCTTGAAAAGCGGCATCGTGTTTGCCGATAACGTAAATACCGTCAGCCCCAACTACGCGCGCGAAGTTCAAACGGACCCCGCTATGGGCTTTGGCTTGGAGGGGCTTTTGCGCTACCGCAGTAAAAATTTCTGCGGCATTGTAAACGGAATTGATACCGACGTGTGGGACCCGGAATTGGACCCCGTTTTGCCGATTGGCTACGACGTAAGCGAAGTGGTAAAAGGTAAATTAGCCGCTAAATTGGCTTTGCAGCAACAATGCAAACTGCCCCAAGAGGCAGAAAAGCCGCTTATTGGCATAGTGTCGCGCCTGGACTATCAAAAGGGCTTGGATGTGGTCGTCAATTTGATTGAACGCTTAAAAGGCCGCGCGCAGTTTGTAGTGCTTGGTATGGGCGACCCGATGTTAGAGAAGGCTTACCAGGGTTTGGCGCGTAATAATCCTACGTCCGTTAGTTACAACGGCCGCTTGGATGAAGATTTGGCTCACCGCATTTATGCGGGCGCGGATATATTTTTAATGCCGTCTCGCTTTGAGCCGTGCGGCCTTTCGCAGTTGATTTCAATGCAGTACGGTACCTTGCCTGTTGTGTCAAAAGTAGGCGGGTTGGTGGATACCGTGAAAGGGTACGAGCCTGGCAAAGAGGATACGGCTACGGGCTTTTTTATTAACAACTTTACCGAAAATGGCATCTATGCTACATTGGAAGAGGCTTTGGCCCTTTACCAGCATAACCGCCCGGTGTGGACGAAACTCGTCCGCAACGCGATGCGCCAGGATTTATCGTGGGATAAATCGGCGCAAGCCTATTTGGATTTGTACCGCAAAACATTGATTTAGGAGATAAAATGAAAAATATTCGCCGTATTTTATTTGTACTTTTGGCTTTCGTTTTACTTGCGGGCCCTGCATGGGCCGGGGACGTAAAGAACCTTATTTGGGTGATTGGGGACGGTATGGGGCCGGAGGCCATCGGTTTTTTTACCCAAGGCGTCCGCTATGCTAACTTGCCGGACTACCCCGAAAAAACCTCCCATTTGGAGCGTATGTTAAACGGCGGTACCTGGGGTATGTTCTTTAATAACACCTATGATACTTTGGTAACCGATTCCGCCGCCGCGGCTACGCAAATGGCAACGGGAAAATTCTCCCGCCCGGGCGTCATTGGCGAGGATTACAACGGTGCTACCGCCAAAACTTTGTTGGAAATGGCGCGCGAAAAAGGAATGTCCGTCGGCGTGGTTACGGATGCATATGTTACCGATGCTACTCCCGCGGCCTTTACGGCGCATACGCAAAACCGCCGCCAGAAAATGGATATTGCCCGCCAAATGATTGCGTTCGGCCCGGAAGTGATTATGGGCGGCGGACTTAAATATTTTTCCACAGGGGAAAATAAAAAACTTTTAAAGCAGGCCAAAAAGAAAGGCTACCATATTGCCACGGACAAAAAGGAACTGGCCAAAATCAAATCAGGCAAGGTCCTTGGGTTGTTTGCCGAGCAAGCGTTGCCAATGACGGTAGAAATGTATATGCAGCCGCAAATCCCCACGCTTACGGAGCAAACCCAAAAGGCGGTGGAAATTTTAAGCCAAAATCCCAACGGTTTTATTTTAATGGTAGAAGCCGGAAAAATTGACTGGGCCGCCCACGGAAACGATGCGGGCGCGTGGTTTAAGGAAATGCAAAATTTAGATACTTTGCTAGGCTATGTGTTGGGCTATGCGGATAAAACACCCGATACTTTGGTGTACTTAAATGCCGATCACGATACTGGCGTGGGGGCCTTTACTTACCGCCATTTGGGCCAACAAAAGGTGATGGAAAAGACTGCCCAAGGCGAGGTGCTTTACGACGGAGATGTGGACTATGCTTCCTTTAAAACGTATCATCAGTTTCTGCTCCAAAAACGCAGTTTATATAATTTGAAAGAGGAGTTGAAAAAACTGCCAGCCGCCACATTAACCCCGGCCTTTTTGCAGGGGCAATTAACTGCCGCTTTGGGTTATCCGGTGGATATTTCCGGCTTTAAAAATCCGACGGATTTGGACGGCCTTTTTAAACAGTTGGACGAGGAGCGCGGCATTGTTTGGGCCACCCCGTCCCACTCGTCTTTGCCGTTGTTAAGCGTAGCCTATGGCGAGGATGCCGATGAGTTTTCCGGCCTGTACCACAATACGGAAATTTTGCCGCGTATGAAGGCGGCCTTGGGGTGGTAAAATATGGAAGAATTTTTGGAAGAGCCGAAAACGGTTAAAGTTCCCAAGCACCTTTTTCACTTGCACCGCAGACTATTTTTGCTGGTGTTTGCGGTGGCTGTTTTGTTGCAAACGGCGGTGTTTATAAATATGCGGTTGGATACTTATTACCAAGCATTAAACCGCTCGTTTAAAATGATTTTAACCGTCAACGGCGCGCCGGATAATGCAAAACTGGCGGAGACGGGAGACTCCTTAAACCAAAAAGAGGATATCACGGATGTACGATTGTTTTCCCCGCAGGATGCCTTGGCGGAGGTCCGCCGCCAAAACCCGCAACTGGCTGATGCGATGCTTTTAATGGGCAAAAACAAAATGCCCGCTTATTACGAATTGCGTTTAAGTTACAAGGCTATTAACAATATCCGTCCGTTTGCGGATAATTTATCGGCGGAATATCCGTTTTTAACACCGCATTATAATTCACAGCACGCGCAGTTGCTCTTTTATGTGGGCTTGTGCGCCAAATTGTTAAATTTGGCTGTGGTTTTTGCGCTCTTATTATTTTTGGCCTTTATGTTTTTGGTGGAGGCCTATCCGTCGGCCGGGCCGCGTGCGCACTTTTTGGGCGGAGCCGTTTCCGGCGTTTTGGCCGGGCTGGCTTCCTGTCTGTTTTTTGCGGTGCTCGTATATCCTACGGGCTTTTTGTACGAAGCCGCCAGCCAGTTTACCTCGGTTGGACGGCAGTTGTTGCTACTTGCCTTTTGCGGGCTTTTCGGGTGGACGTTATCTAAATGGCAAAGATTTTAAGCGTTTTATTGGCTCTTGTGGTGTTTGCTTCGCCGCTTTATTGCGACGAGGCTGCCCGGCGTAAGCAGGAGTTGGAAAAATTGAAAAATGCGGCGGCTGAGAAAGAACGGGAATTGCAAAAGTACCGCAAGCAGGCCCAACAAATTTCACAGGAAATTTCTGCTTTGGAGAACCAAAAAGCGCGCGCCGAACAGCGTAAAAATAAAGTGGAGTCCGATATTACCTATGTGGAGCAAAATTTGCTGTCTATTGAGGACAAGCGCGCCGCGTTAGAGCGCAGTATGCCTATGTGGCAGGGCGTGGTGCAAGAGGAATTGACCCAATATTATTTTACACCCCTTTGCGCGGCTTGCCCGGGCGGGTACAGTTTGGAGCAGGATATTTTTGTGGATCGTATGGTTACGCACAAGGCCGCCTTTGCCGCCGAACTGAAAAAAGAAAATAAAGAAGCCAAGGAACGGTTGCACTCGTTTGAGGAGCGCAATAAAAAATTAATGGCGCAAAGTTCCCAAATCAAGCAGGAACAGGCCGTTATTTCACAATCGTTTAATAAAAAGAAAAAGGATTTGGATGTTACCCGGCGCAAGGCTGATGCCGTGCGCAAAGAAATAAACGAACTGAATAAATCCGCGGCGGAACTCAATAATTTACTTGCCTCGTTTGAGCGTAAGCGTAAAGCGGCAGACGCCAAAAAGGCCGCCGCTTCCAAAACACCGGTTAAAAAATCGTCAACCAGGCCGCGCATAGATGCTTCGCGCCACTCTTTGCCCTGGCCGGTGGCAGGTACGGTTATCAGCAAATTCGGTAAAGAATACCGTGCCGATTTGAATACTTGGATTTTCCGCGACGGCATCAAAATTTCTGCCCAAGCGGGCGAACCCGTCCGCACAGCCGCCGAGGGGAGCGTAATTTATGCCGGGCCGTTCCGCTCGTACGGCAATGTGGTTATTGTGGACCACAACAAAGGGTTCTTTACTATTTACGGATTTTTGAAGGAAATCAGCGCCTCTGTGGGGGATAAACTCCCGGTGCAGGGCGTAATCGGCACGGCGGGGCAGGACACTCAGTCCTCCTCCG
Source organism: Candidatus Avelusimicrobium fimicolum (assembly GCF_021632165.1). Classification (NCBI taxonomy): domain Bacteria; kingdom Pseudomonadati; phylum Elusimicrobiota; class Elusimicrobia; order Elusimicrobiales; family Elusimicrobiaceae; genus Candidatus Avelusimicrobium; species Candidatus Avelusimicrobium fimicolum. Next base: position 56,136 of record NZ_JAJWTS010000001.1, on the reverse strand, counting down.
GCACGGGCAAGAGTGCGGTGTATTTTGAAATCCGCCAAGGCACTACCGCGGTAAATCCGCAGGAGTGGCTAAAATAACTATTTAGAGGAAAATATGAAATCAAAAAAATTAAATCGTTACGCTGTTTTGGGGGGCGTGTTGTTTTTTATGGGAACGCTGTTTCCGTACGCATATGCTGCGGCGGATAACAGTTTAAAGCAACTGCGTACCTTGGTGGATGTGTTGGAATATGTGAAGGAAAACTATGTAGAAGTTACCGATACGGACAAACTGGTCTCCGGCGCGATTAAGGGAGTGGTGGGAGAATTGGACGATTTTTCGCAATATCTGGACCCGAAAGATTATAAGGAACTCAAAAATGATACCCGCGGAGATTTCGGCGGTTTGGGTATCCGCTTGCAAAAAGTGGACGGCTTTATTACGATAATGACGCCTATGCCGGGCACGCCCGCCTTTAAGGCCGGGGTAATGCCGGGAGACCGCATTGTGGCGGTGGATGATAAAGATGTAAAAAATATGCCCTTGGACGAAGCCGTGGAATTGATGCGCGGGCCAGTGGGCAGCAAAGTAAAAATCACCATTAGCCGTAAAAACGATAAGGGCGAATATACAAATTTGCCGGACTTTAAATTTAAGCGTGAAAAAATCGTGCCCGAAGTGGTGTATTCCCGTATGCTTCCGGGCAAGGTGGGATATGTGTATTTGGTAGATTTTTCGGGCCACAGCACCGAGGCTATTAAAAAAGCATTAAAAGAATTGCAAAAACAGGGGATGACCTCTTTGGTATTGGACCTGCGTTTTAATCCCGGAGGTTTATTAACAGGTGCGGTGGATATTGCTAAACTCTTTTTGGCACAGGATGAAATGATTGTTTATACCCAAGGGCGCAAACCTGATTATTACCAGGAATTTAAAACTTCTGCCCGCCCGGATTATCCGGATATCCCGTTGGCGGTGTTGGTAAACCAAGGCTCTGCCAGCGCGAGCGAAATTGTTTCGGGCGCATTGCAAGATAACGGACGGGCATTTATCGTAGGGCAGCGCACCTTCGGTAAGGCTAGTGTCCAGCAGGTGATGCCTCTTTCCGGCGGGGCGGGTTTGCGTTTAACGATTGCGCATTATTACACTCCTTCGGGCCGCTTAATCCAGCGCGATTACCGGGATAAAACAAAGGCTGACGAGGGCGGCATTGTGCCGGATGTGGAAGTTGTCTTTCCTGCGGATAAAGAAGCCAAGGTATTTATGCAGTATAATAATATTGTGCATACGCCCGGCCAAAAAACGCCCGATATGAAATTTACCGAAGCCGACCCTGTACTGGATAAGGCGGTGGAAATTTTGACGGGCAAAGTAAGCCTGGAAGAGGCCAAAGAAACTTCTAAAAAGGCAGCCGAAGAACGTAAAGCCAAAAAAACGGATAAAAAAGCGTCCCCCAAAACGGACGATAAAAAAGCCGGGAAAAAGGAAGCCTCCAAATGAAGAAAGATTTTACAATTTTAGGTATTGAATCCACTTGTGATGAAACCTCCGCCGCCCTTTTAAAAGGGGGGAAAGAGATTTTATCCAATGTTATTTATTCCCAGATTGATGAGCATAAAAAATACCACGGGGTCGTGCCGGAACTTGCCAGCCGTGCCCACGCCGCCAAAATTGCCACCGTTATCGGTGAAGCCTTGCAAAACCACCCGATTGATTATGTAGCCTTTGCCAGCGGCCCCGGTCTGCCCGGCGGCTTAATGGTGGGGCGCGTGGCGGCGGAAACGCTTGCAAAATTTAAAAAAGTGCCTATAATAGGAGTAAACCACCTGGAAGGGCATATTTTTGCTTGCGATTTTGAAGGAAGCGAAGCCAAAAATAAATTGCAATTTCCGTTAATTGCCTTGGTGGTTTCCGGCGGGCATACGGAATTATGGTACGTTAAAAATTACGGCGATTATAAAGTGCTCGGTAAAACGCGCGACGATGCCGCAGGCGAAGCCTTTGATAAAGTAGCCAAGTTGTTAGGGCTTGCTTATCCGGGCGGCCCGCAAGTATCCAAACAGGCACTTTCGGGCAAGCGGGATGCTATTCATTTCCCGCGGCCGCTGTTGCCGGGAACGTGGGAGTTTTCGTTCAGCGGTATCAAAACGGCCGTCAGTTATTATCTGCGCGACCATAAAGATTTTTCTATACCCGATGTGTGTGCCAGTTTTGAAGAGGCAATGGTGGAAACTTTGGTAACCAAAACACTTTTAGCCGCCAAAAAATATAAGGTAAAACATATTGCTGTCGGCGGCGGGGTGGCGGCGAACTCGCTCCTGCGCGAAAAGATGCAAGAGCAGGCGCAAAAGGCCGGTATAGAGGTTCACTTTGTGGAGCGCAAATTATCTTCGGACAATGCCGCAATGATTGCCTTGGCCGCTTATAAAAAATTGGAACACGCCGAGAATACCGGCAGACCGGTTAAAAAGAATATAGACATTAATCCCAATATGAAGGTGCGCAGTTGGGATTAGTGTAAGGAGTCCAAATGATTTTGTGGGTAATGCCCGATGCGGGCGATAAAAGCAAAGACGTTTACGCTTCGTTTATTTCTCTTTTTAAAAAAGAAAATCCGTCCGTAGATGTTACGATGCGCGTATTCACGCGCAACGTGCTTTGGCGGCGTATGTTTACTATCAAGCATCCCACCCACGAGGAAGAAGTCCCGGATTTGATTCAAATCCCGCATTACTGGACCGCCCTTTTGGTGCGCGAAGGGGTAGCGGAAAACTTGTCGGAATTGGACCCCGGCCTTTCGTTGGCTAACTGTCTGGTTCCGCTCAAAGCGCATTGTTACCAACCGGGCACCAAGGATATTTATTCGTATCCGTGGTGGTTTGATTTGAGCGCACTTCACTACCGGGCAGACCATTTAAAATTGGTAACTTCTAAACCGGAGCAAGACCTGGCCACTTGGGACGGACTTTTGCGTACCTGCGAAGCCTTGCGCGAGCAGTTTAAAGACGTTCCCGGCTATTACCCGATGCAAAACAGCGATTGGCGCGGTTCTCTTTCTATGCGTAATGCCTTGCCGTGCGTGTGGGGGCGCGGTTCGGATATACTATCCGCCGACCGCGGCACTACATTAGTAGGTACCAAAGCATTTAAAGAGGGTATCCGTGATTATATCAATTTAGCCCTTAAAAACTATATGCCCATTTTGCGAGAGCGCGGCTCCTTAGGTACGGTTGTTTCCGGCAAGGCCAGTATGATGATTTCCCGCAAACAGGGTGTCAGCACCTTTAATGCCCGGCGCGGTATCCGCGTGCGCACGCTCCCGGTGCCTACGACGGGCGATATGTATTTTTCCTATTTATCCGGGATGAACTTATTTATCAACACCCAATCGCAGGAAAAAAAGAACGCCTTAAAATTTATTAAATTCTGCGCCCGGCCGGATGTCCAACTGCAATATGCTTCTAAGATAGATGCCTTCCCTGCGTTTGAAGATGCCTTTGAGCAGTTTATTTTTTCTTCCACCCAGCGGTTAAGCACATACAGCAATATTTTGTCCTCTGCGCGTACCTTGCCCAATATCACCATTACGGGTACGGTTATGGAAATTTTAAAGCGCGTGCTGGCCGTGTGCGCCACGCAGATTGTAGAGGGCCGTTTCAGCCAGGCCGCCTTGGATAGGGACTTGGACTTGACCGCCAAAGAAATAGAATATTTGTTGTCCATTTACGAGGCATAGCGCTATGTTTGATAAAAAATCTTATACGCTCTATAAATTTCACAAACAGTTGAACCAGTCTTTCCAAAACAAGCGGGAACTGTTGGAGTGTGCCTTGCCCGCTTTGCGCAACTTGTTTAAATTGGACCGCGTGTACTTTTTTGATTGGCAGCAAGAGCGCGCGCTGTTATCCTTGCGTATGATGTGCAAAAAGGAATACTGTATGGATATGCAGGAGGATATTTCCGTTTTGAACGAGCCTGTTTTTTTAAAGCAACTTTTGCAAAATGGCGAGGCCGAAACAACCGATTTAAGTTATCCCGCTATTTATGTATTGGTAAAATGGCAACGCCCCAGCGTGGAATTAAAATCGGGCGAAGTGCACAGTTTTATGCAGGAAAAGGTGGGGGTGTTGCGCTTGGAACGTTTCCGCAAGAACCGCGGTTTTACACCCGAGGAAAAGGAATTAATTAAAGCATTGGGGCAGGAAATTTCCCACAATTTGCGCAATACGGAAATTGACCAAGCCAAAAACCAGCGTTTAAATGTTTCCACCGCGCTCAACGATTTATCAACCATTTTTGCGTCCTCCCTGCGGTTAAATGACGGCTTGGAACTGATTTTAAAGGGAGTACAAAAATACTTTCGTTTTGACCGCGTCCGGTTGTATTTAACGGACGGCGAAGGTAACAAAATAAAGTCTGTTTTGGGGGTGGATATTTCCGGCCAGGTAACCCAACAGGCGGGGGATTCTCTCCCGGCGGCCGAGCAAAACTTGCTCAAAGAGGTTTTTGACTCTGCCGCCACTTACCGCTCCACCCGCAGTATTATTTATATTCCGCTTAAAGTCCAGCGTACCAAGGTGGGCTTTTTGGCGTTTGACAATATTTTATCGCGCCGCAAAGTAGGGTATTTGGACTTTATTTCTTTACAGCAGTTTGCAACCCAAATGGCGTTGACGATTGACAACGCCCGCTTGTTTGAGCGCGTGCAGGAACTGTCCAATTACGACGAACTGACCAAACTGCCGGTCCGCCGTTATTTTAATGAAAAATTTGCCGAGGAAATTTACCGCTCCAAACGCTTTGATTTGACGATGTGCCTGATTATTATGGATATTGACTGGTTCAAGCAAATTAACGACGGCTACGGACACCAAATCGGCGATTGGGCCTTAAAAGAGGTCAGCCGCGTGATTCGCACCAGCCTGCGCCAAACGGACGTGCCTTGCCGCTTCGGCGGGGACGAAATGATTATTATGCTTCCGCGCACAAATAGCGAAGAGGCCAAAATTATTGCCAAACGCTTAAAAGAGCGCATTTGCGCTATCACGCTGCCGGACCGCTATACAGACGGAAAAGCCGTCCATTTGAGTATCAGCCAAGGCATTTCCTGTTTTCCGTTTGACGGGGAAACGTCGGAAGCCCTTTTGGAAAAAGCCGACAAAGCCCTGTATGTGGTCAAGCAGAACGGGCGCGGCAGTTTTGCGGTGTATCGCGAAGTAGCCGACCAAGTGGCACAGACGGGCGACGGCGCGGATAATGCCCGTGGCTCCCAAATGCGCTAAAAAAAGTTTGATTAAATAAGGCGATAATCCCGCGGGGGAAAATTAAAATTCTAGGTTTTTTTGCTTCGTCATCCCCGAGTGTTTTAGTCGGGGATCTGTCGTTATTACAAAGAGAGGTCATCCTGAACTGGCGGCCCGCAGGGTTTTCAGAATCTACCGATTGTGTTGTTTTTAATACAGGTTGTGTTCCCTATTTTATGAATGCTTACATTTACATTCTTACCAATTCCACCCATAGCGTATTATATATTGGGGTAACTAATAATTTGGTGCGCCGGATATATGAACATAAAAATAAATTATTAAAAGGGTTTACTTGCGATTATTCGGTAAATCGTTTGGTGTATTACGAACAGTTTAACGATATTGTAGCGGCGATTACCCGAGAAAAGCAACTTAAAAATTGGCACCGGGCGTGGAAGGAAAATTTAATTGCAGGTTCCAATCCCACGTGGCGAGACTTATATGACGAAATTATTTTATAATATGGGGAATTGCTATTTTAAATAAACAACCCATAAGGTAGATTCTGAAACAAGTTCAGAATGACCCCTTATTTTAAATAGATGTTGTTTTGAATTATTATTGCCTTTGTTTATGATTTCGGTTGTCATCCTGGAAAGTCGTAGTCCAGGATC